>CAXICP010000638.1:0-1502 GCA_964022595.1 uncultured Salipiger sp. | reverse complement strand
ACCCCCGAAGGCGGAATGGTCGAAACCTGCGCCCCCGCCCAGGGCATCGCGCAGGAACTGGGGCGGCGCATCGACGCCCAGGGCGGCGCCGCGCTGGTGATCGATTACGGCGACTGGGGCAGCCGGGGCGACACGTTCCAGGCGGTCAGGGCGCACGAAAAGGTGCCGCCGCTGGACTCGCCCGGGCAGGCCGACCTGACCGCGCATGTGGATTTTCGCGCCCTCGCCGCCGCCGCGCCCTGCGCCCACAGCGCGCTGGCAGAGCAGGGCGTGTTCCTTGAGGCGCTTGGCATCACCCAACGCGCGCAGCGGCTTGCGACCAGTCTGACCGGCCACGCGCGTGAGGCGCACATCGCCGCACATCGCCGGTTGACGCACCCCGGGATAATGGGTTCGCTGTTCAAGGTGATCGGATTCGTTCCCCAGGGCGCCATGATGCCGCCGGGGCTGGTTCCCGCTGATCGTCGCGAGGGATGACATGACGCTTGAAATCATCACGTCGGACAGTCTTGGACCGTTTCGCCATGGCTTCTTCACCCGCAAGGGCGGGGCGTCTTCGGGCGTCTTTTCCGGGTTGAACTGCGGCAACGGGTCCACCGACCAGTCCGAGATCGTCGCCATCAACCGCGCCCGCGTCGCCGAGGCGATGGAGGTGCCGCTTACGCATCTGGTCAACCTGCGCCAGACCCATTCCGCCGACGTGGTCACGGTCAGCGCGCCCCATGACGGCGCAGCGCCGCAGGCGGACGGGCTTGTCACCGCGACCCCGGGCCTTGCCCTTGGCGTGCTGACGGCCGATTGCCAGCCGGTGCTGTTCGCCGATGCGCAGGCGGGCGTGGTGGGCGCGGCACATGCGGGATGGAAAGGCGCCATCGGCGGCGTGCTTGAGGCGACGATCGACGCGATGCTGGCGCTTGGCGCCACCCGCGATGGCATCCGCGCGGTCATCGGCCCGACCATCAGCCAGCGCGCCTACGAGGTCGGCCCCGAATTCCTTGACACCTTCCTTGCCGAAGATCCGGGCTATGCCCGCTTTTTCGCGCAGGGGCAGGGGGACCGGATGCTGTTCGACCTGCCCGCCTTCGGCCTGTTCCGCCTGCGCGCCGCCGGGGTCGAGGCGGAATGGACCCGCCATTGCACCTATTCCGATTCCCGAAGGTTCTTTTCCTACCGCCGGGCCTGCCATGAACGCGCCGCCGATTACGGCCGGATGATCGCGGTCATCCGCCTGTAACGGGCCCGCGTGACCGCGCGCCAAGGGCGCGGGGGCAAAAAGCAAAAAGGCCCGCCGGGCGCGAACCCGGCAGGCCTTCGATCTTGCGATGCAGCGCGGGCGCGCCGATCAGTGCCCCGCGATCAGCCCCATGCTTTCCAGTTTCAGGATCACCTGATGCGCGCAGTTGTCGACGTCGACATTCTCTGTCTCGACGCGCAGCTCAGGGTTTTGCGGCACGTCGTAGGGGTCCGAGATTCCGGTGAACTCCTTGATCTTGCCCTCGCGC
>CAXICP010000637.1:0-1511 GCA_964022595.1 uncultured Salipiger sp. | reverse complement strand
CGAACGTTCTTGAGGGTTCTGGAAGTCACTGTAGTCACCGCAGTTTGGGGTTGAGAGCATCGCGCAGCCAGTCGCCGATCATGTTGACCGACAGCACGATCAGGCAAAGCTGGATCGACGGGAACACCACGATCCACCACAGGCCCGAAAACAGGTACTGGTTGCCGATGCGGATAAGCGTGCCCAGCGACGGCTGGTCGGGCGGCATGCCCACGCCGAGGAACGACAGCGTCGCCTCGGACAGGATCGCAAGGCCGAAGTTCAGCGTCGCCGCGACCAGGATCGGGGTCAGGCAGTTGGGCAGGATGTGGTGCAGCATCACCCGCCACGCCTTTACCCGGATCAGCTTGGCCGCCTGCACGTATTCCTTTTTGGCCTCGACCATGGCCGAGGCGCGCACCGTGCGCGCGTATTGCACCCAGGACGGCACCGCGATGGCAAAGATCAGGATCGGCGCGGCCAGCACATCCTTGAGCCCCGTGGGCAAGGACGCCGTGGCGATGGCGGTGATCAGGATGGCAATCAGGATGAACGGCATCGACAGCAGAACGTCGCCCACCCGCATGATGACGTTGTCGATCCAGCCGCCGAAATACCCCGCCACCAGCCCCAGCGACAACCCGACAGCCAGCGCCAGCAGCACCGAGGCAAAGCCGATAATCAGCGAAATGCGCGAGCCATACAGCACCGCCGACAGGATATCTCGGCCCTGCGTGTCGGTGCCCAGCAGATAGGGCCATTGCCCATCCGTCTGCCAGATCGGCGGAATCTCGGAATTCCACAGTTCCAGCGCGGCCAGGTCATAGGGATTCTGCGGCGTGATCAGCGGGGCAAGAAAGGCGCTTAGCGCCACCAGCGCCAGCAGCGCCGCCGCGAAGATCGCCGAAGGATGGGCGCAAAAGGAATGCCACAGATCGCTTTCGCGCAGCCGCGCCCATCGCGAAGGCGTCGGCGGGGCAGGCGGGGTCAGGGGAAGTGTCTTGTCCATCGGGGGCTCCGGTTCAGCCATTGCCACGGGCGCTGTCGTCGCGCAGGCGCGGATCGACCCAGGCATAGGTGATGTCGACGAGGGTATTGAGGGCGACGAAGATGAAGGAGACGATCAGCAAGTAAGCGGCCATCACCGGCAGATCGACAAAGGTCACCGCCTGGATGAACAGCATCCCCATGCCGGGCCACTGGAACACCGTCTCGGTCACAAGGGCAAAGGCGATCAGGTTGCCGATCTGCATGCCCGTAAGCGTGATCACCGGCATCAGGCAGTTGCGCAGCGCGTGGCGCCATTGCACCCGCGCGGTGGGCACGCCCCGGGCGCGGGCGAACTTGATGTAATCGGAGCGCAGGGTTTCCAGCATCTCGGCCCGCACCAGCCGCATCACCAGCGTGACCTGAAAGGTCGAAAGCGAGATCGCCGGCAGCACCAGCGCGGCGCGGCCCGATGCGGTAAGCAGCCCGGTCGACCACCAGCCGATGTCCACCGTGTCGCCCCGCCCGAAGGCCGGCAGCCAGCC
>CAXICP010000636.1:0-1536 GCA_964022595.1 uncultured Salipiger sp. | reverse complement strand
GGTTCGATCGGCCCAACATCCACCTTGCCTTTCGCCCCAAGGACAACCCGCGCAGCCAGATCCTGCGGTTCGCGGCGGCGCGCAAGGGGCGGTCGGGCATCGTCTATTGCGGCACGCGCAACAAGACCGAAGCCATCGCCAGCGCCCTGCGCGACGACGGGCACAGCGCCTGCCATTACCACGGCGGCATGCTTCCCGAAGATCGCCGCGAGGTCGAGGAACGCTTTGCCATCGAAGACGGGCTGATCGTGGTCGCCACCGTCGCCTTCGGGATGGGCGTCGACAAGCCCGACATCCGCTGGGTGGCCCATGCCGACCTGCCCAAATCCATTGAATCCTACTACCAGGAAATCGGCCGCGCCGGGCGCGACGGTGCCCCGGCCGAAACCATGACCCTGTATGGCGCCGACGACATCCGCCTGCGCCGCTCGCAGATCGATGAAGGCAACGCGCCCCCCGAACGGCGCACCGCCGACCACGGCCGCCTGAACGCTCTGCTGGGTCTGGCCGAGGCGCTGGGGTGCCGCCGCCAGCAACTGCTGAAATATTTTGGCGAAAGCTCTGAACCCTGCGGCAATTGCGACCTGTGCGACAAGCCACCGACGGTGTTCGACGGCACCGAGGCGGTGCGCAAGGCGCTGTCCGCCGCGCTGCGCACCGGCGAAAGCTTCGGCATGGGGCATCTGGTCGACATCCTGATGGGCAACGAAACCGACAAGGTGCGCCAGCGCGGCCATGACAAGCTGCCCACCTTCGGCGTGGGGCGGGACCTGAAAAAGGGCCAGTGGCAGGCGGTGTTCCGGCAGATGATGGGGTTCGACCTGGTGCGGCCGGATGCGGACCGCCACGGCGCGCTGGTGATGACCGACGCGGCGGTTCCCATCCTCAAGGGCGAGGAATCGATCAAGCTGCGCCAGGACGTGATGGACCGCGCCGCCGAACGCCGCCCGCAGGTCAAGACGCTGGTGTCCGAAGAAGACGCGCCGCTGATGTCCGCGCTCAAGGCGATGCGCACCTCGCTGGCGCGCGAGGCGCAGTTGCCGCCCTACATGATCTTTCCCGACCGCACGCTGATCGAAATGGCCGAAAAGCGCCCCGCCAGCCTGGATGACATGGCCCGCATCAACGGTGTCGGCGCGAAGAAGCTGGAAAGCTACGGCGCGCAGTTCCTGTCGGTCATCACCGGCGCGGTCGAGGAAATGCACCCGGCGCGGCGCAAGCTGGCCGGGTCGGACGCGGGGGCGATATTCGACCGGCTGCAACAGGTCCAGCTGGACCTGGCGCGCGGCGAGGACGGCACCGGCAAGCCGCTGTCCTGCACCACGGCCACGCTGCGGCAGATCGCCGAACGGCGCCCGTCGACCCTGTCCGACCTGGCGCGCGTCGGCGGCATGGGCGAGCACAAGATCGACCGGTTCGGCGCCGCCTTCCTGAAGGTGCTTGAACAGGGCGCGCCCGATTAGGCCCTGCGGTGCATCGCCGCGCCGGGTTGGCGCCGGCTTCCAAACCGTGCAACAGACGCCGCGCGCCTTCGGC
>CAXICP010000635.1:0-1541 GCA_964022595.1 uncultured Salipiger sp. | reverse complement strand
GCCGCGCGACAAGATGAAGGGCGCTTCGGGGCTGTACAACCTGATGCGCAACCTTGGCGGCGCGGTGGGGCTGGCGCTGATCAACACCGCGCTGACCGACCGGGGCGCGCTGCACAGCGCCCGCCTTGCCGAGGCGGTCAGCTGGTCCAACCCCGAGGCGCTGCGCCAGATCGACATGCTGTCCGCCAACCTTGCGGCGCAGGGCATCGATGGCGACACCGGCGCGCTGGCGCAGATCGCGGCGCGGGTGGCGCAACAGGCCACGGTGCTTAGCTTCATCGACGTGTTCACCCTGATCACCGGGCTGTTCGCGGGGCTGGCGGTGATGGCGCTGGCGATGAAGCCCCCGCGCGCGGCGGCAGGGGGCGGCGGGCATTAGCGCCCCGCCTCTCGACGGCGCGGCGCGGCTGACGCATAAGGCGGGGATGGATCGCCTTCCCATCGATGATGCCCTGCCCGCCCTGATCGACGCCCTGCGCACGCGCGGGCGCGCGGTGCTGCAGGCGCCTCCGGGCGCGGGCAAGACCACGCGCGTGCCGCTTGCCATGCTGGACGCGGGGCTGACGGCGGGCAAGATCGTCATGCTGGAACCGCGCCGCCTTGCCGCGCGCGCCGCCGCGCAGCGCCTGGCCGAGACCCTGGGCGAAAGCCCCGGCCAGACCGTCGGCTACCGCATCCGAGGCGAATCAAAGGCCAGCAGCGCCACCCGCATCGAGGTGGTGACCGAAGGCATCCTGACCCGCATGATCCAGTCCGACCCGGACCTCCCCGGCGTCGGCGCGGTGCTGTTCGACGAATTCCACGAACGGTCCCTGAACGCCGACCTGGGGCTGGCGCTAAGCCTGGAAATCGCGGGCGCGCTGCGCGACGATCTGATCCTGCTGGCCATGTCCGCCACGCTGGATGCGGCCCCGGTGGCCGCGCTGATGGACGCGCCCGTGGTGACCTCGCAAGGGCGGGCCTTTCCGGTCGAAACCCGCTGGCTGGACAAACCCACGCCCAAGGGCCGCCGCTTCGAAGATGCGCTTGCCGACCTGATCCTGCAGGCAGCCAGCGAAACCAGCGGCGGCATGCTGGCCTTTCTGCCCGGCGAAGGCGAAATCCGCCGCACCGAGGCGCTGCTGCTCGCCCGCCTGCCCGCCGATGTGCAGATCCGCCCGCTGTTCGGCGCGATGGATTTCACCGCCCAGCGCGACGCGATCCGCCCCGAAACGCAGGGGCGCAAGCTGGTGCTGGCGACATCGATCGCGGAAACCTCGCTGACCATCGAGGACATCCGCGTGGTGATCGACGGCGGGCGGGCGCGGCGGGCGCGGTTCGATCCCGACTCGGGCATGTCGCGGCTGGTCACCGAACGCGTCACCCGCGCCGAGGCGACGCAGCGCGCGGGCCGCGCCGGGCGCGTGGCCCCGGGCACCGCCTACCGGCTGTGGACCAAGGGCGAGGAAGGCGCGCAGGCGCCCTTTCCCCCCGCAGAAATCGAAAGCGCCGACCTGGCGGGCCTTGCGCTGGAACTGGCGCTGTGGGGCGCCGCGCCGGAC
>CAXICP010000634.1:0-1543 GCA_964022595.1 uncultured Salipiger sp. | reverse complement strand
TCGGGCGGCTGGTGTACCTGTCGCTGTCCACGGGGCGCGGCGAAGGCCAGGCGCTGGCGCCCATTTCGATGCTGGGAACCCCCGACGCCGAGGCGCGAATACTGCCGGTGCAAATCAGTGACGAAGAACTGTCGCGCGCCCCCCGCTGGACCGGAGAGCATGATCAGGTCGATTCGCTGTTCAGCGCCATGCCCCCGCTGGTGGTCGGCCCGTTCGGCGCGACCCATGCGCCGCTTGCGCTGGCCGCCTTCCTGCCCCTGCCCGAGGACGAGGACCGCCAGACCGACCCGCGCGCCGAGGCCGCGCTGGACCGCTACGACCGGCTGGGGCGCTGGCTTGACCGCCCGGTGTTCGGCAGCGACGCCGAACTGGGTCACCTTGCCGACATGCTCTGGGATCCGCAGGAAAACCGCATCGAATTCCTGGTGGCGGGCCGGGGCGGGTTCTTTTCGCACAGCCGCCATGCCCTGCCGTTCGGGGCGCTGTCGCATCGCGCCCCCGGCGCGAAGGGCGGGCACCTGGTGCTGGACGCGCCCGCCTCGGATCTGGAAAGCGCGCCGTCCCCCGATACGCTGATGGCGCGGGCCTGACGGGGCGGTGAAAAAGGCGCGCAACCGCGCGCCTTTCCTGCGGTCAGTTGCCCGACCCACCATGCCCGTGGCCATGTCCGCCCGCATCCGGCGCGCGGTCCAGATCGACGGGAATATCCACCGCGATGTCGCCGGCGTTTTCGAAGGTCAGCGTGACGGGCACCGTCGCGCCCTGTTCGAACGGGGCGACAAGCCCCATGAACATCACGTGATCCCCGCCGCGGGCAAGCGCGTGGCTGCCATGGGCGGGCACGGCAAAACCGTCCTGAACGTGGACCATCTTCATCACGCCGTCGCCCTGCGCGACGTGGCTGTGCAGTTCCACCCGGGCCGCCGCGTCCGAGCGCACGCCGATCAGCCGATCATCGCTGTCCCCGGTGTTTTCAAGGGTCATGAACGCCGCGCCGGTGGGGGCGTTGGGCATGGCGGTGCGCGCATAGGCGTCATGCACCAGGATATCGGCCTGCGCCGAGGGAACGAAGGCAAGCGCTACCGCGCCCGCGAGAAAAAAGGCTTTCATCTGGCCTGTCCTTTGTCTTGTCTGTCAGTCACGAAACTCCGATCAGACAAGCGTGGGCGGCCCCCGTGCGCGGCCCTGCGGCGGGCGCCGGCCCTGCCCCGCCGCCTGCGCGGGGCGCAGCGCCAGCGAAACCCACAGGCGCGACGGCTGTTTTGGCTCACACGCGGCGCCGGCAGCCACGAACAGCGTGGCAAGCCCGTCCGGGCAGACATGGCTTTCCCCCGTGGGTTGCCCCTGCGCATCCACCATCACGGTGACAAGGCCAAGCCCGGTGCAGATCACCATCTGCCCCACGGGCACGGGCTGCGCACGCGCGGCTGCCATCTGGTAGCCGGTCAGCGCCAGCACCAGGCAGAACACATAGCCAGGAAGGGAATGTCTTGTCCGCGTCATCGCGGCGAAACTAGGCGAAAGGCAAATTCGTGTCACGCCA
>CAXICP010000633.1:0-1546 GCA_964022595.1 uncultured Salipiger sp. | reverse complement strand
AGCCGCGCGGCATCTGAACGATGGAATACAGGCTGTCGACCCCCGACAGCGCCCGGGTCTGGACCGGCACGCCGATCACCGGCACGCGGGTCTTGGAGGCCATCATGCCCGGCAGATGCGCCGCGCCGCCCGCGCCCGCGATGATCACCTGCAGGCCGCGCGCCGCCGCTTCCTTGCCATAGGACCACAGCCGGTCGGGCGTGCGATGGGCCGAAACGATGCGCGTTTCATAGGCCACGCCCAGCTCGTCCAGAATGCGCGCCGCCTCTTCCATCGTGGGCCAGTCCGACTGGCTGCCCATGATGATCCCGACCTTGACCTGCTGTTCCGCCATTGCGTGCCCCCGATGCAAAAGAGGCCCGCACTATAGCGGGCCTCGGGCGCTTGTCCATGCGGGCCGGGATCAGCCGATCTTGTCCTGCGTGCGGGTTTCGAAATCGGCCGCCGAATGGCGTTCGCGCAGCTGTTCGGAGGGCTCGCCGCTCATGGCGTTGACCATGCGACCGCGCTGCACGGCGGGGCGCGCGCCGATCTCGTCCGCCCAGCGGATCACGTTCGTGTAGCTTTTCACGTCAAGGAATTCGCCCGCGTCATAGGCCTTGCCGTGCACCATGCGCCCGTACCAGGGCCAGATCGCGATATCGGCGATGGTGTAGGTGTCGCCCACCATGAACCTGTTTTCGGCAAGGTGGCGGTCCAGCACGTCAAGCTGGCGCTTGACCTCCATCGCGAAGCGGTTGATCGGATATTCCATCGGGTACGGCGCATAGGCGTAGAAATGCCCGAAGCCGCCGCCAAGGTAGGGCGCGCTGCCCATCTGCCACATCAGCCAGGACAGCATTTCCGCCCGCTTTTCGCCCGGGGCTAGGAAGGCGCCGTATTTTTCCGCCAGGTGCATCAGGATCGCGCCCGATTCGAACACCCGCACGGGCGCTTCGCCGCTGCGGTCCAGCAGCGCGGGGATCTTGGAATTGGGGTTCAGTTCGACAAAGCCCGACCCGAACTGGTCACCGTCGCCGATCTTGATGAGCCAGGCGTCGTATTCGGCATCATGGCCCGCCTCGAGCAGTTCCTCGAACAGGATGGTGACCTTCTGCCCGTTGGGCGTGGCCAGGCTGTAAAGCTGGTAGGGGTGTTCGCCGACCGGCAGTTCCCTGTCATGGGTGGGGCCTGCGATGGGCCGGTTGGTCGATGCCCACTGGCCGCCGCTTTCGGCATCCCAGGTCCAGACCTTGGGGGGGGTGTATTGCTCGGTCATGTCGGCTCCTATGCGCTGTTTGGCCAAAGCCTAGCCTGCGGGGCGGCGAATGCCAGACCCGTTGCTGTTCGCTGACGCACAGGGCATTTCGCTTTGCGCCGCGCCGCCCTATCTAGGCGGGGATGACCGCCCTTCCCGCCCCCCTGAACGACTGGTTTTCCGCCCGAGGCTGGCAGATGCACCCGCATCAGCGCGACATGCTGGCGCGCGCCGATGCACCCTGCCTGCTGCTGATCGCGCCCACCGGGGGCGGCAAGACGCTGGCCGGGTTCCTGCCCACGCTGGCCG
>CAXICP010000632.1:0-1556 GCA_964022595.1 uncultured Salipiger sp. | reverse complement strand
CCGGTCAGCGCGCGGGATGAACCTTTCGCGGCGCTGGGGCCGGCGCTCAAGTCCGAGATGCTGGCGCTGGTGCAGGACGTCGCCGAAGAGCTTGGCGCGCTGGTGCTGCTGGTCAGCCACGACCCCGCCGACGCGCAAAGCTTTGCCGACGAAACCGTGCTGGTGGCCGATGGCATCGCGCATGCCCCGGCGCCGACGGCGGCGCTGTTCGCAGATCCGCCCAAGGCGCTGCGAGCCTACTTGGGCCGGTGAAACGCAAAAGGCCCCGCACGGATGCGGGGCCTTTCGCGTAAGTATCGGGGCCGATCAGGGCCGGTGCTTGATCGGGCGCCAGATGCGCTTGTTGGTCAGGTACAGCAGCACCGACAGCAGCACCAGGAAGATGACGCCGGTAAAGCCCGCGGACTTGCGCGCCATCATCTTCGGCTCGGCGGCCCACATCAGGAACGCCGCCACGTCCTGCGCTTCGTTTTCAAGCGTGTTGGGGTGGCCGTCGTCGAAATCGACATCTTCGCCGTAAAGCGGCGGAGCCATGGCGATCCAGCCGCCCGGGAAGGCGTGGTTTTCATAGAAGGTGGTGCCCGCCTCGACCTTTTCCTCGCCGGTGTAGCCGGTAAGGATCGACGCGATGTATTCCGCCCCGCCCATGCCATTGAACAGCTGGCTCAGGCCGGTGCCGTAGGGGCCGTGAAAGCCCGCGCGCGCCTTGGCCATGAGCGACAGGTCGGGCGCGCCCGCGGCGGTGTTGGCCGGGAAGTGGTCCGTCGGGATCGCGGCGCGGTAGTCTTCCAGTTCTTCGTCGTAGACCTCGAAGTTCTGCTCGGCGTAGGCGCGCACCTCGTCTTCGGTGAAATGCGGCCCGCCTTCGTCGCCCAGGGTGCGCAGCGGCACGAATTTCAGGCCGTGGCAGGCGGTGCACACCTGCGTATAGACCTTGAGCCCGCGCTGAAGCTGCATCTGGTCGTAAGCACCGAAGGGCCCTTCGAACGAAAAGCTGTAATCTTCGATGTGGCCTTCTTCCCCGGCAGCAAAGGCGCTGCCGGCAAGGCCAAGTGCCATGGTGGCGGAAAGGGCAAGTCTTCTGAACATTTTCTTTGTCCTTTCTTTCACTCGGCCGGGTTCACGACGGTCTTGGTGCCGCCGGTCTTGGCATAATGCGCGTCGAAATCTTCCTCGATCGTGGTGGGCTGCGGCAGCGGCTTTTCGAAGACGCCCAGCAGCGGCAGGATGATGAAGAAATAGCCGAACCAGTAGGCCGCGCCGATCAGCGAGAAGCTGGCATAGGGTTCTTCGGCGGGCATGGCGCCCAGCCACATCAGCGCGATGAAGTCGATCACCAGAAGCCCGAACCACCACTTGAACTGCGGCCGGTAACGACCCGAGCGCACCGACGAGGTGTCAAGCCACGGCGCCAGCGCCATTGCGATGATCGCGCCGAACATGGCGAGCACACCGAAGAACTTCGCATCGACGATGCCGCCGGTGATGAAGCTGGCGATCTGCACCACCCAGACTTCGGACGTGAAGGCCCGCAGGATCGCGTAGAACGGCAGGAA
>CAXICP010000631.1:0-1568 GCA_964022595.1 uncultured Salipiger sp. | reverse complement strand
CTTCGACCTGGTGATCGCCATGGACGATGCGAACCTGCGCTACCTGCGGCGCATCCGGCCCGAAGGCGGCAAGGCAAAGCTGCACCTGTTCACCGATTACGCGCCGCACCTGGGGGCGGACAAGGTGCCCGACCCCTATTTCACCCGCGATTTCGAAGGCGCGCTTGACCTGATCGAAGTGGCCGCGACGGGCCTTCTGGACCAGCTGGAATGAACGCTGGCGGCGGGGCGATCCCGCCGCAGGCCTTCAGACCAGGCGCGAGACGTCCTTGGCCGCGCGCACGAAGTCGCGGAACAGCGGGTGCGGCGCGAAGGGCTTGGATTTCAGCTCGGGGTGGAACTGCACGCCGATGAACCAGGGGTGGTCGGGCCATTCCACGATTTCGGGCAGGCGCCCGTCGGGGGACATGCCGGAAAAGCACAGGCCGCTGTCTTCCAGCGCCTTGCGGTATTTCACGTCGACCTCGTAGCGGTGGCGGTGGCGTTCGTCGATGGTCCGGCTGCCGTAGACCGTTGCCACCTTGGACCCTTCGGTCAGCACCGCGTCATAGGCGCCAAGGCGCATGGTGCCGCCCTTGTCGTCGGCGACGGTGCGGTTGACCCGCTGGTTGCCCTGCACCCATTCCTTGAGGTGATAGACCACCGGTTCGAACCGGCGCTCGCCCTTTTCGTGGTCGAATTCCTCGGATCCCGCCTTGGCGACGCCGGCGACGTTGCGCGCCGCCTCGATCACCGCCATCTGCATGCCAAGGCAGATGCCCAGATAGGGGATCTTGTGTTCGCGGGCGTATTGCGCGGCCTTGATCTTGCCTTCGGTGCCACGTTCGCCAAAGCCGCCGGGCACCAGGATCGCGTCGAATTTTTCCAGGTAGGGCGCCGGGTCCTCGCGTTCGAACAGCTCGGCGTCGACCCAGTTCAGGTTGACCTTCACCCGGTTCGCCATGCCGCCATGAGTCAGCGCCTCGGCGATGGATTTGTAGGCGTCTTCAAGCTGGGTGTACTTGCCCACAACGGCCACGTTCACTTCGCCCTCGGGGTTGTGGATGCGTTCGGACACATCTTCCCACTTGGCAAGGTTGGGGCGCGGGGCGGGGGTGATCTGGAACGCGTCCAGAACCGCCTGGTCCAGCCCCTCGCGGTGATAGGCCAGCGGCGCGTCGTAGATCGACGAAAGGTCCTGCGCGGCGATCACCGCATCGTGGCGCACGTTGCAGAACAGCGCCAGCTTTTCGCGTTCCTTCTGCGGGATCGGGCCTTCGGACCGGCACACGAGGATGTCGGGCGCAAGGCCGATGCTGCGCAGTTCCTTGACGCTGTGCTGGGTCGGCTTGGTCTTCAGCTCGCCCGACGCCTTGATCCAGGGCAGCAGGGTCAGGTGCATGAAGATGCACTGCCCGCGCGGCTTGTCCTGGGCGAACTGTCGGATCGCCTCGAAGAAGGGCAGGCCCTCGATATCGCCGACGGTGCCGCCGATCTCGCAGAGCATGAAGTCGACCTCGTCTTCGCCGATCGACAGGAAATCCTTGATCTCGTTGGTGACGTGGGGAATCACCTGGATGGTCTTGCCC
>CAXICP010000630.1:0-1579 GCA_964022595.1 uncultured Salipiger sp. | reverse complement strand
TCTTGCCGGCTTCGAAGCTTACTCGCAACAAACGCGAAGATGGCTTTGAAATCCGCTGCCGATACAGTTAGAAGCCGCGTTGACGTTGAAGCCGGCTGGCCCCGCCTGTAGCACAGGCGTGATGGCCCGTGAGGGCTGCGACGGGTGGATGCCTCAAACACAGGGGGATGAGGAACGTGAAGATAGGGACGCCTATTGAGTTGGCCTTGGGGGAGTCGCGCGTTGCGATGACGCCGGAGTCTGCGATTGCGCTTGGGAAACTGGGGTACGAATGCCTGGTGGAACGCGGCGCGGGCGCGGCTGCGGGGTTTTCGGATGCGGCCTACGAGGCGGCGGGGGTGACCGTGGTGGACGGGGCCGAGGCGCTTTACGCGCAGGCCGACGTGATCGCCAAGGTTCAGCCCCCCACCGAAGCCGAGGTCGACCGGCTGGGGCAGGGCAAGACGCTGATCTCGTTCTTCTGGCCGGCGGCGAACGAGGCGCTGATGCAGCGCGCCGCCGATACCGGCGCCAGCGTGATCGCCATGGACATGGTGCCGCGCATCAGCCGGGCCCAGAAGATGGACGCGCTGAGCTCGATGGCGAACATCGCGGGCTACCGCGCGGTGATCGAGGCGGGCAACAACTTCGGCCGCTTCTTCACGGGCCAGGTGACGGCGGCGGGCAAGGTTCCGCCCGCCAAGGTGCTGGTCGTGGGCGCGGGCGTGGCCGGGCTTGCCGCCATCGGCACATCGACCAGCCTTGGCGCGATCACCTATGCCTTTGACGTGCGCCCCGAAGTGGCCGAGCAGGTCGAATCCATGGGCGCGCAATTCGTCTACCTCGATTTCGAGGAAGCGCAGCAGGACGGCGCGGCGACAGGGGGCTATGCCTCTGTGTCCAGCCCCGAATTCCGCGACGCGCAGCTGGCCAAGTTCCGCGAGCTGGCGCCCGAGGTGGACATCGTCATCACCACGGCGCTGATCCCCAACCGCGAGGCGCCCGAACTGTGGACGCCCGACATGGTCGCCGCGATGAAGCCCGGCAGCGTCATCGTCGACCTGGCGGCCGAGCGCGGCGGCAACTGCAAGATGACGGTCCGGGATGAAAAGATCGTCACCGACAACGGCGTGACCATCATCGGCTACACCGATTTCCCCAGCCGCATGGCGACGCAAAGCTCGACGCTTTACGCCACCAACATCCGCCACATGATGACCGACCTGACGCCCGGCAAGGACGGCGCGGTCAACCACAACATGGAAGACGACGTCATCCGGGGCGCCACCATCGCCCATGGCGGCGACGTGACATGGCCGCCACCCCCGCCCAAGACCAAGGCGATCGCGGCGCAGAAACCCAAGGAAAAGGCCCCCGAGCCGGCCCCCGAGGAAAAGCGCGCCGCCGAAGTGGCCGCGTTCAAGGCGCAGACCAGGAACCAGGTGACCCTGCTGGCCGTGGGCGGCGCGCTGCTGCTGGCGGTAGGGCTGGTGGCCCCTGCCAGCTTCATGCAGCATTTCATCGTCTTCGTGCTGTCGGTGTTCATCGGCTTCCAGGTGATCTGGGGCGTGGCGCACAGCCTGCACACGCCGCTGATGGC
>CAXICP010000629.1:0-1587 GCA_964022595.1 uncultured Salipiger sp. | reverse complement strand
CCTTGTCGAGGTTCTGGCCGACTGGCGCCCCGCGCCGCTGCCGCTGTCGATCCTGTACGCAAGGCGCCGGCACCTGCCGCCGCGCCTGCGGGTGTTCATGGACTGGCTGGCCGGCCTGCTGCGCCGCGAGGGTTATCTTGCCTGAACGTCACAGCTGGCGCAGATAGGCGTTGGACACGTAGCCGCGCAGCCCCTGCGCCCGGTCCATCGACACCTCGCACCAGCGGGTGCCGCCGGTCTGCGTGCATTCATGCACCCACAGCACCGTGCCGTTGGGCAGGCCGGTGATGATGTTGAACCCCGTGCCCGGACCGGCCCGCATCTTGAGCATGTCGGGCGCCTCGACCCCGTATACCTCGTGGCGGGTCTGGAAGATGTCGGCCGGTTCGGGGCCGCATGCGGTTGTCAGCATGGCGCCCGCCAGCGCGCAGGATAGGGTTCCGCGCATCGTTCACTCCTGTGTTGTGCCGTGTTCGGTCTGTTTGCCTCGGGGGCAGTCTAGTCGGGGCGGGGGCGAAACGGAACGGGCGAATGGGTGGGGCGGTCAGGTGCGCGCGCCGTCGCGCAGCCCGGCCTCGTCGATGGCCGACAGGATCGCGCCGCGCAGCCAGCGGTGCAGGGGCGACAGGTTGGTGCGCGCGGTCCACACCAGCCCCAGCCGGAAGGGCGCGGGCACCGGGCAGGGCACGATGGCCTGCCCCGCGCCGATGCGCCGCGCCAGCCGCGCGGGCACCGTGGCCACCAGCCGGGTGCCCGCCACGAGATGGCCGATGCCGGCGGGGCTTGGCACCTTCATGGCAATGGCAAAGCGGTGCCCGGAATTTTCGATTTCCATCAGGAACCGCGACCGCCAGCCGCCCCCGTAGGTGATCAGCACATGTTCCAGCGCCAGGTAGGTTTCCAGATCCAGCGGCCCGGCGGCGGCGGGGTGATCGCGGTCCATCAGGCAGACGTATTCCTCGCTGAACAGCTCGTCGAAATAGAAACCGGATTCGGGCCGCTGGAAGGGGCCAAGCAGGAAATCGGCCTCGCGGTCCAGCAGCTTTTGCGGGCCGTCGCTGGATGAATTGACGATGTTCAGCACGATGCCGGGGGCCTCGCGGCGCAGGCGGCTGGCCACGGCGGGGATCACCAGCAGCCGCTCGTAGTAGTTGCAGGCGATGACGATCTCGCCGCGCGCCTGCGCCGGGTCGAACAGTTCGGGCATGGCCATGTCGCGGTAATCTTCCAGCAGGGTCCGGGCGCGGGCCACGATGGCATCGCAGCGCGGGGTGGGGACCTGCCGGCCGGCTTCCTTGACGAACAGCGGGTCGGCGAACACCCGGCGCAGCTTTTCCACCGTGTAGCTGACCGCCGACTGGTTCACCCCCAGCGCCTGCGCCGCGCGGGTGAACGAGCCCTGCGCATGCACCCGGCACAGCGCATCCAGCGCGGCGAAATCCACGGAAAGCAGGTCGGGAATGCGCATGCGGTGCCTCATCAAATAATTCGATTGCCGGTATAAATCGTATCGACTTGTTTGATTTGCGTCCAGCGGCCTAGAAAACCCCCAAATCGCATCGGACCGGGAGGAAGAGTCCCGCCATG
>CAXICP010000628.1:0-1587 GCA_964022595.1 uncultured Salipiger sp. | reverse complement strand
CGGTGCGCGTGGAAACCCGGCGCATGGGCGGCGGCTTTGGCGGCAAGGAAAGCCAGGGCAACGCGCTGGCGGTGGCCTGCGCCGTGGCCGCGTCCGCGACCGGATGCCCGGCCAAGATGCGCTATGATCGCGATGACGACATGATGATCACCGGCAAGCGCCATGATTTCCGCATCGATTACGTCGCAGGCTATGATGACGACGGGCGGATCGAGGCGGTGGATTTCGTGCATCACACGCGCTGCGGCTGGTCGCAGGACCTGTCGCTGCCGGTGGCCGACCGGGCCATGCTGCACGCGGACAACGCCTATGACATCCCGGCCATGCGCATCGAAAGCCACCGGCTGAAGACCAACATGCAAAGCGCCACGGCCTATCGCGGCTTTGGCGGCCCGCAGGGGATGCTGGGCATCGAACGGGTGCTTGACCATGTGGCGCATGCGCTGGGGCGCGACCCGCTGGAGGTGCGCCGCGCCAATTACTACGCGGATGCTGCGAACGGGCCGCTGGACACGGTCCTGCCTGCGCCCGGCGCGCCTGCGACGCCCCCGCCCGACGACATCCTGGACCGGAAGAAATCCGATATCGGCGAAACCGACCTTTCCTCGCGCGGGGCGCCGGTGTCCTCGGGCCGGCCGGTCGCGCCGCCCCCGGGCGTGCAGACCACCCATTACGGCCAACCGGTCGAGGATTTCGTGCTGGGCGGGCTGACGGCGAAGCTGGCGGCAGATTGCGAATACGCCGCCCGGCGCGACGCGGTGGCGCGGTGGAACGCCGAAAAGCCGCTGCTCAAGCGGGGCATCGCGCTGACCCCGGTGAAATTCGGCATCTCTTTCACGCTGACCCATCTGAACCAGGCAGGCGCGCTGGTGCATGTCTATCAGGACGGGTCGGTCGCGCTGAACCATGGCGGCACCGAGATGGGGCAGGGCCTGTTCCAGAAGGTGGCGCAGGTGGCCGCGGCGCGCTTCGGGTTGCCGATGGACCGGGTGCGCATCACCGCGACGGACACGTCCAAGGTGCCCAACACCTCGGCCACGGCGGCATCTTCGGGGTCGGACCTGAACGGCATGGCGGTCAAGGCCGCCTGCGATACGATCCGCGCGCGCATGGCCGAGCATCTTGCCGGGCTGTTCCAGGCGCAGGCGCGCAACGTGGTCTTTGCGGATGGAACGGTGCGCGTGGGCGCCGAGGTCATGAGCTTCGAGGCGGCGGCAAAGCTGTGTTACGAGGGCCGCGTCAGCCTGTCGTCCACGGGGTTCTACAAGACGCCCAAGGTCGACTGGGACCGGATCGCGGGGCAGGGGCGGCCGTTCTTCTATTTCGCCTATGGCGCGGCCTGCACCGAGGTGGTCGTGGACACGCTGACCGGCGAATACCGCATCCTGCGCACGGATATCCTGCACGATGCGGGGGCCTCGCTGAACCCGGCCATCGACATCGGCCAGATCGAAGGCGGCTACGTGCAGGGCGCGGGCTGGCTTACAACCGAGGAACTGGTCTGGGACGACCGAGGCCGGCTGCGCACCCATGCGCCGTCGACCTACAAGATCCCCGCCTGTTCAGACGCCCCCGAGGTGTTCAACG
>CAXICP010000627.1:0-1587 GCA_964022595.1 uncultured Salipiger sp. | reverse complement strand
CGTGGCGCTTTGTGGTGCTGCAGCGCGCGGCGCTGGACCGGCTGGCGCTGGCGGCGGGCGAACGCGGGGCGGCGCTGGGGCTTGCGGCGGATGTCGCGGACAAGGGGCGCAAGCAGTTCGCGGATAGCCCGCTGTGCGTCGCGGTGATCGAATCGCCCAAGGACAGCCCCAAGGTTCCCCGCATCGAACAGACCTATTCCGCCGGCGCGGTCTGCCTGGCGCTGGTGAACGCGGCGCTGGCCAGTGGCTGGGGCGCGAACTGGCTGACCGGCTGGATCGCCGAAGACCGCGACTTTGTCGAAGGGGTGCTTGGACTTGCGCCGCAGGAACGCATCGCCGGTTTCGTGCATTTGGGCAAGGAAACCTCGGCCCCGCCGGATCGCCCGCGCCCGGATCTGGACGCCATCGTGACCTGGGTGTCGGAATGATCCCCCGCGCGGTGCTGGCCGCGATCGGCCAGATCGGAGACCCGAGATTCCGGATGGTCCTGCTCAAGGGTCTGGGCATCACCATCGGCATCTTCGTGGCGATCTACCTGCTGTTCATTCAGGGGGTCGGCTGGGTCCTCGGCGACGGCGTGACCCTGCCCTGGTTCGGCGAGGTGTCCTGGGTCGACGATGCGATCAGCTGGGGGGCGATTCCGCTGATGCTGCTGCTGTCGGTGTTCCTTATGGTGCCGGTGGCCTCGGCGGTGACGGGGCTTTTCCTGGATGACGTGGCGCAGGCCGTCGAAGACCGGCACTACCCCGGCCTGCCCCGGGCAAACGAAGTCGGCCTGATGGACAATATCCGGGATTCGCTGGGTTTCCTGGGGGTGCTGGTTCTGGCGAACATCGTGGCGCTGGTGCTGTACCTGATGCTGGCACCGCTGGCGCCGTTCATCTTCTGGGGCCTGAACGGTTTCCTGCTGGGGCGCGAATATTTCACCCTTGCGGCGATCCGGCGGGTGGGGCGCGATGGCGCGGCCCGGCTGCGCAGGCGGCACCTGCCGACGATCTGGATCGCCGGTGTCCTGATGGCGGTGCCGCTGACCATACCGCTGCTGAACCTGCTGGTGCCGATCCTGGGCGCTGCGACCTTCACCCACCTGTTCCACAGGTTGGAACAGCGGCCGCGCTGACGGTCAGGGGCGCGGCGTCATCCGGTTGAACATCCAGCCGTCCAGGTCGCGCACCGTGATGCTGCCCGAAATGATGACCCCCGCCGCGATGGCCCATATCACGGCGGCGATGGCGGTGGTCACCAGCGCCTTGCGCCGCAGGTTGTGCACCTCGGGGCTGCTGGAATGGGTGCCTTCGACCACCTTGCCGCGATCCCCTTGCGTTTCCAGCCGAAAGGGGATGACGCACAGAAAGGTCATGAACCAGATGACCGCGAACAGGACGATGCCGGATACCGGGTCCATCAGACTTGCTCTAGCTCGACCAGCGTGCCCTGGAAATCCTTGGGATGCAGGAACAGCACGGGCTTGCCATGGGCGCCGATCTTCGGCTCTCCGGTGCCAAGGACGCGCGCGCCCTGGTCTTTCAGGTGGTCGCGCGCGGCGATGATGTCTTCGACCTCGTAGCAGACATGGTGCATGCCGCC
>CAXICP010000626.1:0-1590 GCA_964022595.1 uncultured Salipiger sp. | reverse complement strand
GTGGCGCGCGATGGTGGCGATGGGGACATCCGGGCTGGTCGCGGTCATCGCCGGGTGGATCACCACCGAGGTCGGGCGCCAGCCCTACGTGGTCTATGGCCACCTGCGCACCGCCGATGCGGAGTCGCCGCTGGGCGCCGGCGCGGTGGGCGCCTCGCTGATCGGCTTTATCGTCATCTATTTCGCCGTCTTCGGGGCGGGGGTCGCCTATATCCTGCGGCTCATGCATCACGCGCCATCCCCGGTGGAACGCGGCCCGCACAGCAATGCCGGGCCGACCCGCAGCGCCGGCATCACGCCGCAGGCGCAGATCGACGCCAAGGGCCACCCCGGCCCGGCAGAGTAAGGAGAAAAGCGGCATGGCATTCGACCTCACCACCGCCTGGGCGCTGCTGCTGGCGCTGTCGGTGTTCATCTACGTGGTGCTTGACGGCTTCGACCTGGGGCTGGGCATCCTTTATCCGCTGTTTCCCGAAAAGCGCGACCGCGACCTGATGATGAACTCGGTCGCGCCGGTCTGGGACGGCAATGAAACCTGGCTTGTGCTGGGCGGAGGCGGGCTTTTCGCGGCCTTCCCGCTGGCCTACGCGATCATCCTGCCCGCCACCTACCCGCTGATCATCGCGATGCTGCTGGGGCTGGTGTTCCGGGGGGTGGCGTTCGAATTTCGCTGGAAATCCACCAGCCGGTTCACCCGCCACGCCTGGGACTGGGCCTTTATCGGCGGCTCGACCATCGCGGCGCTGTGCCAGGGGATGACCCTTGGCACGCTGTTGCAGGGCATCACGGTCGAGGGGCGCGCCTATGCGGGCGGCTGGTGGGACTGGCTGACGCCGTTCACACTGCTGTGCGGGGTGTCGGTGGTGCTGGGCTATGCGCTGCTGGGCGCGTGCTGGCTGATCCTGAAATCCGAGGGGGCGATCCACGACCGCGCCCGTGTGCTGGCCCGCGTGCTGGGGCTGGCGACGGTGGCGGGCATCGTCGGGGTCAGCGCCGCGACGCCGTTTCTGGAAACCGCCTATTTCGAACGCTGGCTGGCCTGGCCGGGGGTGCTTGAGGTGGCGATCGTGCCGGTGCTGGTGGCGGTGCTGGTGCTGTGGCTGGCGCGCACGCTGGTCGGGGGCGGGGCGGATTGGCTGCCCTTCGTGCTGACGCTGGCGCTGTTCGCGCTGTGCTTCGCGGGGCTGGGCCTGTCCATGTGGCCCTGGGTGGTTCCGCCGTCGGTGACGCTGCAACAGGCGGCGGCGCCGCATAGCTCGCAGATGTTCATGTTCGTGGGGGCGGTGGTGCTGATCCCGATCATCCTCGCCTACACCGCCTATTCCTACTGGGTGTTCCGCGGCAAGATGGACCCGGACGAGGGGTATCACTGATGCTGCGCAAGCTGGGCTGGTTCGTGCTGCTTTACGCGGGGTGGTTGGCTGTGGTCGGCGCCGTCGCCTTTGCCATCCGGGCGATGATCCTGTGATGTTAGCGCCCTGAAACGAAAAACGCCCCCGAAACCGGGGGCGCCGCGTCGCGCAGGGCCTTTGGGGGCGCGCGTCAGATGCTGCCTTGGGCCGGGGCCTGGCAGACCGCCACAAGCTGCTC
>CAXICP010000625.1:0-1600 GCA_964022595.1 uncultured Salipiger sp. | reverse complement strand
GATCGACCCGACTCTGACCTTCCGCCGGTCCTGCCGCGAAGGCATCTGCGGGTCCTGCGCGATGAACATCGACGGGATCAACACGCTGGCCTGTATCTACGGGCTTGACGAGATCAAGGGCGAGGTCAAGATCTATCCGCTGCCGCACATGCCGGTGGTCAAGGACCTGATCCCCGACCTGACGCTGTTCTACGCGCAGCACGCGTCGATCATGCCCTGGCTGGAAACCAAGACCAACCGGCCCGAAAAGGAATGGAAGCAGTCGATCGAAGACCGCAAGAAGCTGGACGGCCTGTATGAATGCGTGATGTGCGCGTCCTGCTCGACCGCCTGCCCAAGCTACTGGTGGAACTCTGACCGTTATCTGGGGCCGGCGGCGCTGCTGCACGCCTACCGCTGGATCATCGACAGCCGCGACGAGGCCACGCCCGAACGTCTGGATGCGCTTGAGGATCCGTTCAAGCTGTATCGCTGCCACACGATCATGAACTGCACCAAGACCTGCCCCAAGGGGCTGAACCCGGCGAAATCCATCGCCGAGATCAAGAAGATGCTGCTCAACCGTCACGTCTGACGCGCATCGGGCCGCGAAACAGGGCGCCGCCTCTTCGGGGGGCGGCGCCTTTTGCGTTTCGCGGGGCGACGGTTGCGCCAGGCGCAACCCGACCTTGCGCACAGAGGGGGTGTGCTGCAGCGCAGCAACGACTATCTGCATGCCGTGGGAGGACATGACGCACCGACCGACCGAAAGGCCCAGACGATGACCGAGCAGGCCAAGATCGACCCCAAAGCCGCGCTCGCCGCTCTCGATCAGGCTTATGCCTATTACCAGCCCGAACCCTTCCTCGTGAAGGATGACGCGGGCCGCTCGCCCGAGGACGTCAACGAAGACGTGAACGGCTACGCCTATTACCGCGCGGCCTGAACGCCCTTGACCCGGCGCGAACGCAAGACAGGTTTGCGCGCATGACCCAGATGTTTCCCCCCAGAGGCCGGCCGTGATCTTCGCTGCCGGCTTCCTTGTTGCCTTCGTCATCCTGCTGCTGTGGAACCGCAAGAACCGCGACAGGCGGCTGTGCCGTTGGCGCGAGTATCGGCAGGGGGACAGCGCGCGCTGGACCTGCATCCAGTGCGGCGCGTCGATCGACGCCCCCGCGGGAAAGGCGCCGACCGTCTGCCTGCGCCCCCGAGGCGGGGCGAAGGGGGATCAGCTGCCGTAAAGGATGCCGAACACCAGATAGGCCGTCAGCGTGGTGCCAAGCGCGATGCCCATGGGGAACCGCTTGCCGCTGGTCCAGCTTTTCCAGTCGGGCGCAAGCCGTCGCAGGGGCGTGTGCTTGATCAGGCGGTGGGTGATGAAGGCGCCGATCAGGCTGGCGGCCAGCAGGGCCATCAGGAACCGCAGATCCCCCAGGTGGATGAAGGGCGCGGCGACCGCAAGGAACTTGGCATCCCCGCCGCCCATTGCGCCCCCGGTGTTCAGCGCGATCCCCGCCACCAGCGCCACCGCGAAATGGCTGTAGCGCCACAGGTAGGCATCAATGGGCAGGGCGATCAGCCCGACAAGCGCAAAGATCACCAGCAGCGCCAGGTTGGCCCG
>CAXICP010000624.1:0-1603 GCA_964022595.1 uncultured Salipiger sp. | reverse complement strand
TCGGGATATTCGCCTGAGTCCTTCTTCTTCGTGCCCGCGCTGATCGCGACGAACGACGACATCGACCAGATCGTATCGGCGGTGGACAGCAGCCTGACCAAGGTCTTTGGATGACGATCAGCCCAGTCAACGATTTCGGCCAGCCCGTCGGCGCGCCGGTCAGCGGCAGCTTTCCCCGGCCCCGTCCGGGGCGCAGCCCCAAGGCCGGCGCCCACGTGCGGTTGGACCCGTTGACCACAGACCACGCCGAGGCGCTGCACCGCGCCTTTGCCGAAGACACCGAGGGGCGCGGCTGGACCTACCTGCCGCGCGGCCCCTTCGCGGATTTGCAGGATGCGCAAGGCTGGGCAGCGCAGGCGCAGGCCAGCGAAGACCCGCTTTACTTCGCGATCTGCGCGCCAGATGGCGAACCGCTGGGGTTTTGTTCCTACCTGCGGATCGATGCGCAGAATGGCGCGATCGAGGTCGGGTTCATCCACATGTCGCCGCGCCTGCAACGCACGCCCGCTGCGACCGAGGCGATGTTCCTGATGATGGCCCATGCCTTCGACGACCTGGGCTACCGGCGCTATGAATGGAAATGCGATGCGCTGAACATGCCCTCGCGGCGCGCGGCGCAGCGGCTGGGCTTCAGCTACGAAGGCACGTTCCGGCAGGCAACCGTGGTCAAGGGGCGCAACCGAGACACCGCGTGGTTTTCGGTGATCGACAGCGAATGGCCGGCGCTGAAGGCGCGGTTCGAACGCTGGCTGGACCCGTCCAATTTCGACGCATCCGGCGCGCAGATCGCGGCGCTGGCAACGCTATAGACGCCACTGACGTGACCGACGCCACGAAAAAGGGCCGCCCCATCGGGCGGCCCTTCGTGTCTTACGGGATCGCGGAGATCAACCGTTGACGCTGTCTTTCAGGGCCTTGGCAATGGTCACCTTGACCTGCTTGTCGGCTTCCTTCTTGAACTGCTCGCCGGTGGCGGGGTTGCGCACCATGCGCTCGGGGCGCTCGCGGCAGTAGATCTTGCCGACGCCCGGAAGGGTCACGGCGCCGCCTTCGGCCACGGCCTTGGTGATGATGCCGGTGATCGCGTCGAGCGCCGCGGAGGCCGTCTTCTTGTCCGCGTCCATCTCGGTGGCCAGGGCGGCCACAAGCTCGGTCTTGGTCATCGGTTTCGCCATTTCATGGTCTCCTTGACTGCCCGTTTTGTTGGGGCTCTTGTTGGATATAGATCATCATGTCGTGTTCAAACACAATGGAATGGGCCGGTTTGCAAGGGGAAAACGCATGTTTTCCACCGTTGCGGCGCGGATGTGCCCCCTCTTACAGGAATGCCGTCTCTTCGAAACTGCGAAGCTTGCGGCTGTGCAATCTTTCAAGCGGCATTCCGCGCAGGCGTTCCATGGCGCGGATGCCGATCATCAGGTGGCGGGCCACCTGGGTCTTGTAGAAATCCGATGCCATGCCCGGCAGCTTCAGCTCGCCGTGCAGCGGCTTGTCGGACACGCACAGCAGCGTCCCGTAAGGCACGCGGAAGCGAAAGCCGTTGGCCGCGATCGTGGCGCTTTCCATATCCAGCGCCACGGCGCGCGACTGGCTGAGCCGCTGC
>CAXICP010000623.1:0-1627 GCA_964022595.1 uncultured Salipiger sp. | reverse complement strand
GCATCGCCGCCGAAATGGACCGCCGCCGCAAGGATGGCGAGGCGCATCAAAAGGAACCGGACCGATGGTAAGACTGCTGGCCCTGCTGCTGCTTCTGTCCACGCCGCTTGCCGCGCAGGGGCGCGACTCGCTGCACCTTGAACTGGTGCTGGACCCGCGCACCGAGGCGCCGCTGGAAGGTGAGATGATCCTTGCCACGATCCGCGGCATCTACCGCGAAACCATCGCCAACGAACAGCTCAAGCTGCGCGGCTTCACCGATTTCGATTGGACGCGCCTCGGGCAGGACAGCTGGACCGAGCAGCGCATCGACGGGCGCGCGGCGCGGGTCTTTGAACGGCGCATGGCGTTCTTTGCCAAGCGGGCGGGCACGCTTGACCTGCTTCCCATCGTGCACGAGCTTGAAATCATCGGCGCGGGGGGCAGGCGCGAAACCGTGCTGACCCGCTCGGCGCCGGTGCGCATCACCGTGGGCGCAAGGCCCGCTGGCGCCGGCGCGGACTGGCTGCCGGTGCGCGCACTGGAACTGTCCGACACCTGGAACGCGGACGCCGCGCGCCTTGACGACGGGCAAAGCGTCACGCGCCGCGTGGTGATCCGCGCGCTTGGCGCCACCCCCGAGATGATGCCCCCCCAGCCCCCGCTGCGCGCGCCCTGGCTCATCACCTTTGCCCCGCCGGTGCAGCGTGATTTCCAGATTACCGCGCAGGGGCCGGTCACCACCGATGTCTGGACCTGGACCCTGCGCCCCACCACGGGCGAGCCGGGCGTTCTTGCGCCGGTGACGATCCCCTATTTCGACACCGGCGCGCGCACGGCCCGGACCGCGACGCTGCCCGCGGCCCCGATCGGCTATGCCAGCTTTGCGGACAACGCGGCCTTGGGCTGGCGCGGGGACGTTGGGGTGGGGCGCGCGCATCTGGCGGTTCTGGGGGCAAGCGCGGTTCTGGTGGTGATCCTGTCGGCCCGGGGGCGCGCCGGCGCGTCGACCGCCGTGCTGCGCCTGCGCACATGGATCGCCCGGCGGCGGGACCTGGGCCGCCTGCGCCGTCATGCCGCGCGCGGCGAGGCCGAACGGTTCAGAACCCTCGCCCGCCGCCTTCTGGACCCCGAGGCCGCCGCCGCTCCTGACGAACCCCACCCGACCCTGCGCGGCCTTGATGCGATGATCTTCGGCGGCAAGGATCACGCGGGCGCCGTCGATCTGCGCGCGCTTCACCGCGCCGTGCGCCGGCAGGTCCTGGGGCGGTGACGCGCCGCAGGCGCAGCGGATTTCGCGCACGCGCGGGGCGCATCGGCGCAAATTGCGCGGCGCCCGGTTTACCTTGGCACGCGGGGCGCATACCTTGGGCGCAACCCGCCACCCGGAAGGCCCCCCATGCCCGAGCCAACGCCCCAGGAAGGGACCAGATACCAGGTCCTTGCCCGCAAGTACCGCCCCGAGACCTTTGCCGACCTGGTCGGCCAGGACGCCATGGTGCGCACGCTCAAGAACGCGTTCAAGGCCGGGCGCATCGCGCAGGCCTTCATCATGACCGGCATCCGGGGCACCGGCAAGACCACCACGGCGCGCATCATCGCCAAGGGCATGAACTGCATCGGGCCGGACGGCAACGGCGGCCCCACG
>CAXICP010000622.1:0-1632 GCA_964022595.1 uncultured Salipiger sp. | reverse complement strand
TTAGGCGCTTGGGATCGGCGCGATGTCGTTTTCGGATTTCTACGGCAAGACCACCGAAGCCGAATCGCATGCCATCCTGGACCGGGCGCGCGCGGTCGGGGTAAGCCATATCGACACCTCGAACATCTATGGCGCGGGGCGGTCCGAAACCGTGATCGGAAGCTGGCTGGCGGCGAACCCCGGGGCGCGCGCATCGGTGCATATCGCCACCAAGGCGGGCATTTCCAGCGACGGGCAGGGCAACCGCATCATCGACAATTCGCCCGCCTACATGGAAGCGCAGCTTGATGCGTCGCTGCAGCGGCTTGGCACCGATCATGTCGACCTGTTCTATGCCCATCGCTACCAGCCCGATCTGCCCCCCGAAGAGGTCGCGGGCACGCTGGGCCGGCTGGTCGAAAAGGGCAAGGCGCGCGCCATCGGCTTTTCCGAAATCGCCCCCGCGACCCTGCGCCGGGCGGCGGCCGAACACCCCGTGGCGGCGGTTCAGTCGGAATATTCGCTGCAAACCCGCGCGCCCGAACTGGGGCTGATCCAGGCCTGCGCCGAACTGGGCACGGCGCTGGTGGCGTTCTCGCCGGTGGGGCGTTCGCTGCTGACCGATGATCCGATCCCGCGCGCGCGGATCGATGCCAACCCGTTCCTGTCGGTCAATCCCCGCTTCACGCGCCCCAACCACGATTTCAACCTTGCCGCGCTTGCGCCGCTTCGCGAATTCGCGGCGCAAATGGGGCTAAGCACGGCGGCGCTTGCGGTGGCATGGGGGCTGCACAAGGGCGTTCACGTGGTGTCGATTCCCGGCACCCGGTCGCTGGCGCATTTTGAAGAACTGCTCGCCGGGGCCAACGCAGATCTGTCGGCGCAGGACATGGCGCGCATCGAACAGATCCTGCCGGTGGGCTGGTGCCACGGGGATCGCTACGCGCCGCATCAATGGGTTGGCCCGCAGAATTACTGCTAAGCGGCGGCGCGCGGGATCAGGACGCGGGCTGAAGCCCGGCGGCTTCGGGCGCCGGTTCTGCCGGGGCAGGGGCATCCCAGCGGCCGTGGATCTGGCGATAGCTTTGCACGACGGCGGGGGGCTGCGCCTCTTCGGGAACGATGAACATCGACCGCCCGCCCGAGCGCGAACTAAGCGCGATCAGCCAGGGCGCGGCCAGCATCGGCACCGCCACGGGCAGCAGCCACAACGTCAGCCCCGGGGCCAGGAAATAGACCGAACCCAGGATGATCGCGCCGGTCAGCATGATCCACCAGCTTGCGCTGAAGCTTTCGCGCACGCCAAGGCGACCTTCGCCGCGCGCATTGGCGGGCCAGCCGCCATCCTGTCCCGAGAGAACCTGCAGCACGGCGCGGCTTTGGAACATCAGCATGACCGGGGCGATGGCCGAGGTCAGCAGGATTTCCGTCAGCACCGAACGCAGCGCGCCGAAGGTGCCGCCGAACCCGCGCGCGCGCCCCTGCGCCGAGGCCTGCCACAGGATCGCGACCTTTGGCAGGATCAGCAGCCCGACGATGCCGAAGAACAGCGCCGTGATCTCGCGCGAGCGGTCCGACGGGAAGACCGGGTAAAGCTGGTGCATTTCGGGAAAGTAATTCGGCTCGGGCGCCAGCACGGTGCCGGCGACGGTC
>CAXICP010000621.1:0-1645 GCA_964022595.1 uncultured Salipiger sp. | reverse complement strand
AATTCGCCTGCTGCGCGGCGACCCCGTCCAGCCCCACGGTGCGCGTGCCCGCATGGGCCAGCGCATGGCGCCACAGCTCATAGCCGATGCCCCGGCCCCGATAGGCCGGCAGGCACAGGTACAGCCCCAGGAAGGCCATGCTGTCGCAATGGTTCACCACGCTGATCGCCGCCACCGGATCGGCGTCATCGGTGGCAACGAAGAAACCGGCGGGATCGGCGGCCAAGAACGCCTGAGCGTCCGAGAGACCGGGGTTCCACCCTTCGGCGGCGGCCCAGTCCAGCACCTGCGCCAGTTCCTGCGCGCCCCGGATATTGCGGTTCACGATCATCCCAGCGCCGCCCTTAACGACCCCGGCTGCGAGCTTTGGTTGCGCAGGTCAAGCGAGGTGACAAGGTCAAGAAGATGATGCGCCATCAGTTCCTCGGCCAGCGCGCCGTCACGGGCGGCGAAAGCGTCGATCAGCGCGCCATGCGCATGGCTTTCGCACAGCGCAGAGCGCCGGCGCCAGTACAGCGCGATGATCAGCGACGAGCGCACCACAAGCTGGCGCACGATCGCCTCGATGGTGGATTGATCGGCGATGCGCGCGATCTCGATGTGAAATTCCCCCGAAAGCGACAGGGCGCGGCCGTTTTCCCCGGCGTGCAGCGCGGCGTGTTCCGCATCGATATGGGCCTGCAACGCGGTGACATGGGCATCGCTCATGCGCATGGCCGCCGATCTTGCGGTGCGCGGTTCCAGCAGGGCGCGCGCTTCGAACACCTCGCGCGCCTCGCGCACCGTGGGCTGCGCGACAAAGGCCCCCCGGTTGCGCTGATGTTCCACCAGCCGGCGATGCGACAGCGCCTGAAGCGCGGCGCGGATGCGGGTGCGGCTGACGCCGTAGATCTCGGACAGCTCGTCTTCGCCCAGCTTGGTGCCGGGCGGCAGGCGATGTTCATGAATGGCGCGTTCCAGCGCCTCTGCGACCGTTTCGGCCGTTGCCGTCCTTGCCTGCACGTGCGTCATCCTCGCGGCCCTCTTGCCATGCGAATCCTACCCCGCGCCCGCCAAAGGGCAAGCCGGCGGGGCGGGAACAGGATCGTGGCAGGGATTGTGTACAATAATGTCCACCATTTGCGCAGGCACCGGGCGCAACTGCCGAAATAGCGGGCAATTCGCGTTTCCCGCAGGCAGCGCACCGGGTTTCGCCTGACAGGGCCGACGCGCCGTGCCCAGCCTCGGGCAAGGCAACGCGAACGGGGGCATCCATGGCCAAGGGCAACGATCTGGAACTTGTGCACCTGACCAAGCGCTACGGCGATACCGTCGCGGTGGCGGACGTCCGCCACAGGTTCCCCACCGGCGCCTACGTGTGCCTGCTGGGCCCGTCGGGCTGCGGCAAGTCCACCACGCTGCGCATGATCGCGGGGCATGAAACCGTGTCCGAAGGGTCGATCCTGCTGGCGGGCAAGGATATCTCGCACCTGCCGCCCGCGCGGCGCGGCACGGCGATGATGTTCCAGAGCTACGCGCTGTTTCCCCACCTGTCGGTGCGCGACAACGTCGCCTTTTCGCTGCGCATGAAGGGCGTGGACAAGGCCGCGCGCCACGCCCGCGCCGACCGCATGCTGGAACTGGTGCACATGACCGCCTTTGCCGA
>CAXICP010000620.1:0-1646 GCA_964022595.1 uncultured Salipiger sp. | reverse complement strand
GGGCGCGGGCAGCGGCACCGGCCGGACCGTTCGGACATACCGCCTGCCGCCCCGCAGCGCGGCGATGGCGCCCGAAGGTTCGGCCAGCAACTCTTCAAGCAGTTGGGACGTCAGCGCCTTTACCGCGTTGCCTTGCGCGGCGCGGGCCTTGCGCCCGCCAAGCAGCCCACCAGACGGCGCGTCCGGCAGCGCCAAATCAAGCGTCGACACGGTCACCCCCGGCAATTCGCGCGGGATCACCCGGGCGGGGCCCGCGATGGTGGCCTTGACCGGATAATGCAGGGATTCATCGCGCACCCGCGCCGCGCCATTGGTGACAACGACCATGTGCAGCGGGCGCGGCAGGTTTTCCTCGGCCAGTGCCTGGGCGAGGAACAGCAGCGCATAGAACCCCTGTTCCTGCAGGCGGTGCAGAAAGCTGGAACCAGGGCGATGATCCTCGCCCCCCGTCACCATCCACAGATGCGCGATGCGGGTCGGAACCTGCCCGCGCTGCGCCAGATCGCGCAGCAGCAGCTCATAACCTTCGCGGCCACGTTCCGGGGCCAGCAGGTAGGATGTATCGGACAGGCGCGTGAAGGTGTCGCCGGGGCGTACCTCGATCACCGTGTGACCGGCAGCGCGCAGCCGGGCGGCGGCGCGCGATCCAAGCCCGGCGTCATCCATGAACATCAGCCAGACCTGCGGGTCCGCATCCGCCAGCCCGTGGTCGACATCGATCCCGGTGTCGGCGGCGCGGGGGTGCCAGACGGGTTTCCAGCCCCAGTCCGCCACCTCGCCCTGCCGCATGAGGTATTGCGGCGGCGCGCTGGCCTGCGCCTTGCCCGGCGCGATGAAGTAGCGCGCCCGCTGGAACGCATAGCCCGGAAGCGTCACCCGCGCGCGCGGCGCATCGCCCCAGACCTGCCCCCAGTCAATGTCTGCCCCCAGCGCCCAAAGCCGGCCCAGCACCTCGAACATGTGCAAATCGTCCGGCACCGCATCGTCACGATGGCGCAGCGACGACAGCACCTGGTTCGCCGTCACGCCCGGATGCTGGCGCGCCAGCGCCGTCAGCGCCTTGCCCGGCCCCACCTCAAGCAGGATGCGGTTGGGCGCGCCCACCATGCCGATGCAATCGGCGAACAGCACCGCGTGGCGCAGGTGATCGACCCAGTAATCGGGGGAGGTCGCCTGCTGCGGCGTCATCATCGCGCCGGTCAGGTTCGACGTCAGGGGGATCTGCGGTTCGGCCAGCGGGATCGATTGCAGGAAGGCGCGGAACCGGTCAAGGATCGGGTCCAGCATCCGGCTGTGCGCGGCGATGTCGATGGCGATGCGCTGGCAGTCGATGCCTTCAGCGCGCAGCCGGCCCTCCAGTTCATCCAGCGCATCCACCGGCCCCGAGGCGACCGACAGCTCGGGCGCGTTCTCGACCCCAAGGTCCAGCCGATCCCCCAGCAGCGGGCGCAGCCGGTCGGCGGGCAGATTCACCGACAACATGCCCCCCGCAGGCAGCGTGTCGAACAGCTGCCCACGCAGGTGGACCAGCCGGACGCAATCGTCGAACCCGATCACCCCGGCAAGGCAGGCGGCGGTGTTCTCGCCCATCGAATGCCCGGCCAGCGCCACGGGCGCCAGCCCCCAGCCCATCCACATCTGCGCCA
>CAXICP010000619.1:0-1654 GCA_964022595.1 uncultured Salipiger sp. | reverse complement strand
CGCGCTTGACCCGGTAATCACCCCCTATCTTGAGGTGATCGACACGGGCCGCATCTGGCTGGATGGGCAGGTCCGCGCGCTGTGGCAGTCGCTGGAAGGCGCCGCGGCGCAGTAACGGGCCACCCCATCTGCCGCTTTTTCAATCGTTCGTGTGCAAACAGCCCCCATTCGGGTCACCGCACCCGCCCCGCAAGGGCGCGAATGGCGGCAAAGCGCCGCCGACGGTGTTGCCTCTGCCACGCAAAGCTGTGCTAACATCGCGCACGAACCGGCACGACACGCCGGCAAGACCAATCTCCCGGAGACAGCATGATGGACGGCACCCTTACCCAGAACGACCTCAGCCACGTGGTAGAGGCCGACAAGGCACATGTCTGGCACCACCTGGTGCAGCACAAGGCGTTTGAAACCTCGGATCCGCGCATCATCGTCGAAGGCAAGGGCATGCGCGTGTGGGACCAGCACGGGCGCGAATTCATCGACGCGGTGTCCGGCGCGGTCTGGACCGTCAATGTCGGCTACGGGCGCCGGTCCATCGTGGATGCCATGTCCGAACAGCTGATGAAGCTGAACTATTTCGCCGGCGCCGCCGGGTCCGTGCCCGGCGCGCTGTTCGCGGAAAAGCTGATCAGCAAGATGCCGGGGATGAGCCGCGTCTACTACACCAACTCGGCGTCCGAGGCCAACGAGAAGGCGTTCAAGACGGTCCGCCAGATCGCCCACAAGCGCTATGGCGGCAAGAAGCACAAGATCCTGTTCCGCGAACGCGACTACCACGGCAGCACCATCGGCGCCATGTCGGCGGGCGGGCAATCCGAGCGCAACGTGCAATACGGCCCCTTCGCGCCAGGCTTCGTCAAGGTGCCGCATTGCCTTGAATACCGCTCCGCCGATCAGGGCTGGGGCGATCTGTCGGGCGAGGCTTACGGCGAGCGCGCCGCCAACGCCATCGAAGAGGTGATCCTGCGCGAAGGCCCCGACACGGTGGGCGCGCTGTGTCTGGAACCGGTGACCGCCGGCGGCGGCGTCATCGTGCCGCCCCCGGGCTATTGGCAGCGCGTGCAGGAAATCTGCCGCAAGTACGACATCCTGTTGCATATCGACGAGGTCGTCTGCGGCGTAGGGCGCACCGGCACGCATTGGTTCGGCTACCAGCATTACGGGATCGAACCGGATTTCGTGACCATGGCCAAGGGCGTGGCGTCGGGCTATGCCGCCATCGCCTGCTGCGTCACCAACGAGCGGGTGTTCGACATGTTCAAGGATGACGCGTCGGACCCGCTGAACCACTTCCGCGACATCTCGACCTTTGGCGGGTGCACCGCCGGCCCCGCCGCCGCGCTGGAAAACATGCGCATCATCGAAGACGAAGACCTGCTGCAGAACTGCACCGACATGGGCGATTACATGCTGGGCAAGCTGGACGAGCTGAAAGGCAAGCACGCGGTCATCGGCGAAGCGCGCGGCAAGGGGCTTTTCCTGGGGCTGGAACTGGTCGCTGATCGCGACTCCAGGGCCCCCGTGAGCGAAGCGCAGATCGGCGCGGTGGTCGGGGGCTGCGGCGCCGAGGGCGTCATCATCGGCGCGTCGAACCGGTCCTGCCCGGGGCTGAACAACGTGCTGTGCTTTGCCCCGCCGCTGATCGCGACGCGCG
>CAXICP010000618.1:0-1663 GCA_964022595.1 uncultured Salipiger sp. | reverse complement strand
GGTGCATGACGCGCTGCTGCCGGGCAAGCGGCTGTGGTTCTTTGCCACCGGCACCGGTTTCGCGCCCTTCGCCAGCCTGCTGCGCGAGCCGCAGACCTACGAGGATTACGACGAGATCGTCATCACCCACACCTGCCGCGAGGCCGGAGAGCTGAAATACGGCGCCGAGCTGATCGAAAGCCTCAAAACCGACGAATTGCTGAACGAGCTGATCGGCGAAGGGTTCTGGAAGAAGATCAAGTATTACCCCACCACGACCCGCGAACAGAGCCCCAAGATGGGCCGCATCACCGACCTGATGCGTTCGGGCGAGGCGTTTGCCGACCTTGGCGTCGAACCGCTGAACCCCGCCACCGACCGGGCGATGATCTGCGGCAACCTGGCCTTCAACCTCGAACTCAAGGAGATGTTCGAACAATACGGGCTGGAAGAAGGCGCCAACAGCGATCCGCGCCATTACGTCGTGGAAAAGGCGTTCCTGGACTGATCTTTTCAAAGGCGGCGCCCCAGTTCGGGGCCCGCCTTTGCCCCCCGGCCTGTTCACAGCGCCCCTGCGCACGCCCCGGCGCGCGCGATCTGGACGCCAGGCGCCATTTGCCGCTTGAAACACAGGCCTGCGGGGACTACTTTCCGCCTCCAGAGAATTCACGGTAAAAGGACCGATACCATAGCCCGCAGACCTCACAATGCGCCGCCCACGCGCGACACCGGCCCCCGAGTCAACGACCGCATCCGGGCCCCTGAAATTCGTCTGATCGGCGCCGAGGGCGAAAACCTGGGCGTTCAGCCCCCGCGTCGCGCCATGGAACTGGCCGAACAGGCCGGGCTTGACCTGGTGGAGATTTCGCCCAACGCGAACCCGCCGGTCTGCAAGATCATGGATTTCGGCAAGTTCAAGTACGAGACGCAAAAGCGCGAATCCGAAGCGCGCAAGAAGCAGAAGATCATCGAAGTCAAAGAGGTCAAGTTCCGCCCCGGGACGGACATCCACGACTACGAGGTCAAGATGCGCAATGTGTTCAAGTTTCTTGAAAACGGCGACAAGGTGAAGATCACGCTGCGGTTCCGCGGGCGCGAAATGGCGCACCAGAACCTGGGCCGTGAACTGCTTGAACGGGTGGCGGCGGACGTCAAGGAAATCGGCAAGGTCGAAAACATGCCGAAGATGGAAGGCCGCCAGATGATCATGATGATCGGACCGGTCGCCAAGTAAGGCGCCCGCGCCTTGCAACCGATGGGACCCGCCGCAGCGTCGGCGGGTTTTTTCGTGAGCGGCGTTCAGCGCGCTACGGTCACTCGCGCGGGCGCGGGCGCGATGGCGGCTCCTTGAGCAACCCGCCCACCCCCATGCGCATGATGTCGCCTTCGGTGATGGTCACGCCGCACAGGATGCGCTCCAGCACCCAATCGGCCCCGTTCATCGCAGGCGATCGCGCGCAGCCCGGCAAGCCGATCACCGGCCGCGCGCCCAGCGTGCCGAAGAACAGCAGGTTGCCCGGATCGACCGGCATTCCGAAATGGGTGACCGTGCCGCCCGCCGCGCGCAGCGCCTCGGGCGCGACGTCATGCAGATCCGATGTGGCCGATCCGGTCAGCACAAGGATGACCTCGGCGCGGCTTGCCGCGATGGCTTCGGCCAGGGGGGCGATTTCGTGCGGCACCT
>CAXICP010000617.1:0-1664 GCA_964022595.1 uncultured Salipiger sp. | reverse complement strand
TGATGAACAAGATGGGCTATGACGCGATGACCGTGGGCAACCACGAATTCGACGATGGCCCCGAGGTGCTGCGCGGCTTCGTCGATGCGGTGGATTTCCCGGTGCTGATGTCGAACGCCGACATCTCGGGCGAACCGCTTCTGGCCGACAAGATCGCCAAGTCGACCGTCATCGAGAAGAACGGCGAAAAGATCGGTCTTATCGGCCTGACCCCGCATGACACCGACGAACTTGCCAGCCCCGGCAAGAACATCATCTTCACCGACCCCGCAGAGGCGGTGCAGGGCGAAGTGGACAAGCTGACCGAAGAAGGCGTGAACAAGATCGTCGTGCTGTCGCATTCGGGCTACAACGTCGACATCTCGGTGGCCGAAAACACCTCCGGCGTCGACGTGATCGTGGGCGGGCACAGCAACACGCTGCTGGGCGACATGGACGGCGCCGAAGGCCCGTACCCGACCATGGTGAACGACACGGCCATCGTGTCGGCCTATGCCTATGGCAAGTTCCTGGGCGAACTGAATGTGACCTTCGACGATGACGGGGTGGTCACGCAGGCATCTGGCCAGCCGCTCGTGATGGACGCGGCCATCGCCGAGGATGCCGCCACCAAGGATCGCATCAAGGAAGCCGCCGCCCCGCTGGAAGAGATCCGCAACGAAGTGGTCGCCGAAACCAGCGCCGAGATCGTCGGCAGCCGCGACATGTGCCGCGCGATGGAATGCCCGATGGGCAACCTTGTGGCGGATGCCATGCTCGACCGGGTCAAGGATCAGGGCATCCAGATCGCCATCGCCAACGGCGGCGGTCTGCGCGCGTCCATCGACGCGGGCGAGGTGACCATGGGCGAGGTGCTGACCGTGCTGCCGTTCCAGAACACGCTGTCGACCTTTCAGGTCAGCGGCGCGACGGTGATCGAGGCGCTGGAAAACGGCGTCAGCCAGATCGAGGACGGCGGCGGGCGCTTCCCGCAGGTGGCCGGCATCCGCTTTACGGTCAACCCCGCGGCGGACCCGGGAAACCGCGTGTCGGACGTGCTGGTCGATGGCGCGAACGACGAACCTGCCGAAACCTACGGCCTGGTGACCAACACCTACGCGCGCAACGGCGGCGACGGCTACAAGATGTTCGTGGATGCGCAGAACGCCTATGACTTCGGGCCGGACCTTGCGGATGTGACGGCGGAATTCCTTGCCGCCAACGCGCCCTACACGCCCTACACCGATGGGCGGATCACCGTTCGCGAATGATCGCGCCGCGATGACCGACCAGAGGGCGCGCCCGGTTATGGGCGCGCCCTTCGCTTTTGGCCCGGGCGCGCTATGATCCGCCGGGAAGAGACGACCCATGCAGATCGCAGACCTTGGCGACATTCGCCTGCATTACCGGATCGACGGCGCCGGGGACGGCGCCCCGCTGGTGTTCGCCAACGCCCTTGGCACCGACCTGAGGATCTGGGACGGGGTTCTTGCGCATCTGCCGGGCGGGCTGCGCATCCTGCGCTACGACATGCGCGGGCATGGGCTTTCGGATGCGCCCGAGGGGCCCTATTCCATGGGTCAGCTTGTGCGGGACGCCGAGCGGCTGATGGATCTGGCCGGGATGAAGGACGCCATCTTCGTGGGTCTGTCGATCGGCGGGATGGTGGCGCAGGGGCTGGCCGC
>CAXICP010000616.1:0-1669 GCA_964022595.1 uncultured Salipiger sp. | reverse complement strand
CTGCTACATCGGCTGCGGTGTCACCACCGGCATCGGCGCGGTGATCAACACCGCCGGCGTGGAAATCGGGTCGACCGCCGCCGTGTTCGGCCTGGGCGGCATCGGTCTGAACGTGATCCAGGGCCTGCGCATGGCGGGCGCGGACATGATCATCGGCGTCGATCTGAACGACGACAAGGAAGAGATGGGCCGCAAGTTCGGCATGACCCATTTCGTCAACCCGTCCAAGGTCGACAACACGGTGCAGGAAATCGTCAACCTGACCAAACGCGGCGCGGACCAGATCGGCGGCGTGGATTATTCGTTCGACGCCACCGGCAACGTCAAGGTCATGCGCGACGCGCTGGAATGTTCGCACCGGGGCTGGGGCGTGTCGGTGATCATCGGCGTGGCGCCGGCGGGGGCGGAAATTTCCACCCGTCCGTTCCAGCTGGTCACGGGCCGGGTCTGGAAGGGCACGGCGTTCGGCGGCGCCAAGGGGCGCACCGACGTGCCCAAGTTCGTGGAATGGTACATGGACGGCAAGATCGAAATCGATTCCATGATCACCCACAAGCTGACGCTGGATGAAATCAACCACGGATTCGAGCTGATGCACGAGGGCAAGTCGATCCGCGCGGTGGTCGAATTCTGATGGAAACCGTCGCGGAAAACAGAAGCTTCGGGGGCGTGCAGTCGGTGTACAAGCACGCCTCGGACAGCTGCGGCTGCGACATGACCTTCGCGGTCTACCTGCCGCCGCAGGCCAAGGCCGGGCCGGTTCCGGTGCTGTGGTACCTGTCGGGCCTGACCTGCACCCATGAAAACGCCATGACCAAGGGTGGGTTTCAGGAACACGCGGCGCGCCACGGCATCGCGCTGGTCTTTCCCGACACCTCGCCCCGGGGCGAGGGCGTGGCCAATGATGACGCCTACGACCTGGGGCAGGGCGCGGGGTTCTACGTCAACGCCAAGCGCGACCCCTGGAAGCCGCATTTCCGGATGTACGACTACATCGTGACGGAACTGCGCGGCATCGTTCAGGGCATGGACGGCATCGGCAAGGCCCACGGCATCACCGGCCATTCCATGGGCGGGCACGGGGCGCTGACCATCGCGATGCGCAACCCCGACATGTTCGCCAGCCTGTCGGCCTTTGCCCCGATCGCCAACCCGACGCGGTCGGATTGGGGGCGCAAGCAGTTCAGCGCCTATCTGGGCGATGACGAAGGCTGCTGGGCGGGCCACGATTCGACCCTTTTGCTGCAGGAACGCGGCTGGAAGGGCGACATCCTGGTCGACCAGGGGGCCAGCGACCAGTTCCTGGACCTGCTCAAGCCCGAGGCCCTGGCCCAGGCGATGGCGGCCAGACGGCAGCCGGGGACCTTCCGGATGCAGGAAGGATACGATCATTCGTATTTCTTCGTGAACAGCTTTGCCGGCGATCATGTGGCGTGGCACGCCGACCGGCTGAAATGAGATCCTGAGGAGGAGATACTTATGCTCGACAAACTGCTCGCCACGGCCTGCATGACGGTCCTGTCCGCCGGGGTTGCCCTGGCGCAGGACATGGCCGGAGACCCCGCCAAGGGCGAAAGGGTGTTCCGCAAATGCATGGCCTGCCACGCGGTGGGCGAGGATGCCAAGACCAAGACCGGCCCCATCCTGAACGGGGTCGTGGGGCGGCCGA
>CAXICP010000615.1:0-1682 GCA_964022595.1 uncultured Salipiger sp. | reverse complement strand
ACTGCCCCGCCACGCCCGGCCAGAACAGCATCGGCAGGAACGCGCAAAGCGTCGTGGCGGTCGATGACACCACGGGCCAGAACATGCGCTTGGCGGCTTCGACATAGGCATGCATCGGCCCGCTGCCCTGCGCGATGCGCTTGTCGGCGTATTCGACCACCACGATGGCGCCATCCACCAGCATGCCCACCGCAAGGATCAGGCCGAACATCACGATGTTGGACACGGTGATGCCCATCGCCATCAGCAGCAGGAAGCACAGCAGGAAGGACGTGGGGATCGCAAAGCCCACCAGCAGCGCCGCGCGCGTGCCAAGCGCCGCCAGCACCACGATCATCACCAGCGCGATGGCGGTCAGGACCGACCCTTCCAGCTGTTTGACCATGCTGTCCACGATGCGGCTTTGATCGTTGCTGGACGCGACGGTGACGGCGGCGCGCAGTTCGGGCGGCCAGGCGCCTTGCGCGCGGGCCACGACCTCGCGCACCTGGGCGCTGGTGTCGATCAGGTTGAAACCCTTGCGCTTGACCACCTGCAGCGCGACCGTTCTGTCGCCGTTGAAGCGCGCGGTGCCGGTGCGGTCCTCGAAGGTCAGCGAGATGGTGGCCAGATCGCCCAGCGTCACCACCCGGTCGCCGTTCACCTTGACGGGCAGGTCGTAGATGTCGCGCGGCTCGTCGAAGCTGGACGGGATCTTGACCGAAAAGCTGCCGGTGTCGGATTCAACCTCGCCGGCCGCGACCAGCAGGTTGTTGTTCTGCACCACGTTGATCAGCTCGCCGGCGGTGACGTTGTAGGATTCCAGCCGCAGGGGGTCGATGACCACTTCGACCATCTCGTCGCGGTTGCCGGCGATGCCCGCCTCAAGCACGGAATCCAGCGATTCGACCTGATCCTGCAGATCGCGCGCGACCCGGGCCATGGTGCGTTCGGGCACCGGCCCGGTCAGCGACACGATCAGGATGGGAAATTCGGAAAAGTTGATCTCGTTGATGGAATAGCTGTCGGCCCCGTCGGGGAAATCGCCCGACGCGGTGGTCATGGCGTCGCGCACGTCGGCCATGACCTGCGTCTTGTCCCAGCCGAATTCGAATTCCAGCGCCACGCCGGCGTAGCCCTCGGCGGCGGTGCCCGACATGGTCTTGAGCCCGTCCAGATCGGCCAGTTCGGTTTCCATCGGCTTGACCAGCAGCTTTTCGCTGTCCTCGGCGGAAATGCCGGGGAACGGGACCGAGATGAACAGCGCCGGGATTTCGATATCCGGCTCGCCTTCCTTGGGCAGGGTGGCGTAGGCCCAGGCGCCGGCCGCGATGGACAGCACGATAAAGGCCATCACCATGCGCGCGCGCTCGGCAGCCCAGTCGACCAGCCCGGTCATTGCAGCACGCCTTCGAAGCTGGGCGCCACCGGCACCCCGTCGGTGACGTATTCCTGCCCGACGGTGATGATGTCGACGGTTTCGGGAAGCCCGCCCAGCCAGACGCCGGACCTTGTGTCGCGCAGCACGGTGACCGGCAGGAACAGCGCCGTGCCATCGCCCGCCACGCTGCGCAGCCCAAGGCGGCCATCGTCATCCAGCGTCAGCGCCGATTGCGCCACCAGATGGTCCATGGCGCCTTCGACTTCGATGCCGATCTCGGCGGTCTGGCCGGCGCGGATGGCAAGACCGGGGTTGGGCAGGG
>CAXICP010000614.1:0-1690 GCA_964022595.1 uncultured Salipiger sp. | reverse complement strand
GCTCATCGCCACGTCGGGCACGAGCCTCGCGCAGAAAGGCCCCGGCCGGTTCGACTGACCGCGCCGTACCCAAGCAAGACGCGCCGCACCGAAACCCCGGCGCGGCGCGCAGCGATCATCCCAGCAAGCGCGACACCATTTCGGACACATCGCGCGACAGGTCGCGCTTCGCCGCGATGCGTTCAAGCTGCTGCCTGATCAGCGCCTGCCGCCCGGCGTCATAGCGTTTCCAGGTTTGAAAGACCGAGCACATGCGCGCGGTGGTCTGCGGGTTCTTGTCATCCAGCTTGATCAGCCAGTCCGCCATCAACCGGTAGCCGGCCCCGTCCTTGCGATGAAAGCCCGCGTGGTTCATCGCCAGTGATCCGAACACCGCCCGGAACCGGTTGGGGTTCATCCAGTCGAAGGCCGGGTGACGCGACAGCGCCTCGGCCCGCGCGGCCGCGTTTTCGGGCGCGGTGGCCGCCACCTGCAGCGCGAACCACTTGTCCATGACCAGCCGGTCGCCCTGCCATTGCTGCGCAAAGGCTGCCAGCGCGGTTTCGTCGGCCCCGGCCTGGATCAGGCAGCTTAGCGCGCCCAGTTGCAGCGTCATGTTGTCTGCCGCGTCATATTGCGCCTGCGCCGCCGCGCCGCCGTCAAGGCGGGTGAGCAATGACAGCAAGGCGCCGCCAAGCGCGCGCTTGCCCGATTGCTCGGCGCCCGGATCGTAGGGGCCGCTGACGCGGCAGGCGTCGCGCAGCGCACCGATCCAGCCCGACCAGCGTTCGGCCATGGCATCGCGTAGCGCCTCGGACGCGGCATAAAGCGCATCGGGGTCGGGCGTGATGCCCCGGTCGTGCAGCCGCTGCGCCATTTCCGACTGCGTGGGCAGCGACAGCATCAGCGCCCGGAACGCAGGATCAAGCGCGTCGTCGCGGATCACCTGTTCCAGCGCGTCAAGCCAGGCGGTATCGGGCTGCGCGCCTTCGGTCACCATGCGTTCAAGGCAGGCGCGGGCAAGGTCGCGGCTGGCCTCCCACCGGTTGAAGGCGTCGGTGTCATGGGCAAGCAGGAAACGCTTTTGCTCGGGCGGGGTTTCGCGATCAAGCACCACCGGGGCCGAGAACCCGCGCAGGATCGACGGCACCGGGCGCGCCGCCAGCCCGTCGAAGCTAAAGCTTTGTTCGGCTTGCGTCATTTCCAGCACGGTGGTCGGCACGACCTCGTCGCCGTTGGGGTTCAGCAGACCCACGGCGATGGGCAAAACCTGCGGCTGCTTGTCCGGCTGGCCGGGGGTGGCCGGGGTGTGCTGGCTGAAGCTGAGCGTGTAGCGCCCATTATCGAAGCTTTCGGAAACCTTCAGCCGCGGCGTGCCGGACTGGGAATACCAGCGCTTGAACTGGGTCAGGTCGCGCCCGGTGCTGTCTTCGAACACCTGCAGCCAGTCCTCGATGGTGCAGGCCTGCCCGTCGTGGCGGTCGAAATACAGATCCAGCGCCCGGGCATAGGCGTCATCGCCCACCAGCCGCTTGAGCATGCCGATCACCTCGGCGCCTTTCTCGTAGACGGTGGCGGTGTAGAAGTTATTGATTTCCTGAAAGCTTTCCGGGCGCACCGGGTGCGACAGCGGGCCCTGATCTTCGGCGAACTGGCGGGCGCGAAGGTCGATCACACCGCCGATGCGCTTGACCTCGGCCGAACGCATGTC
>CAXICP010000613.1:0-1690 GCA_964022595.1 uncultured Salipiger sp. | reverse complement strand
TACCATTTCGGCTTTGCCGCCCCCGCAATCCAGCCGGTGCTGCCGGGCAAGGTGGTTGCCGCCACCGTCGCCACGCTGGCCATTCCGGGGCTGGACAGCACCTTGCTGCACCATTGCCTTAGCGAATGCGGGCCGGGGTATTTCCTTGCGGTCGACCGGCTGGGCGATACCAAATACGCCTGCTGGGGCGGCGGCGTGACCCGCATGGCCGCGATGATCGGGCTTGAAGGCGGCTGCGTCGATGGTCCCCACACCGACACCGCCGAAATCAAGGAACAGGATTTCGCCATGTGGTCGCGCGGGCCCTCGCCCGTCACCACGCGGCTGTACAACACCGGCGGCGGGTTCAACGTGCCCGTGTCCATCGGCGGCGCGGCGGTGCTGCCGGGCTACGCGGTGCTGGCGGATGAATCCGGCGTGCTGTTCATCGCCCCCGAAGACCTTGACGCCGTGCTGGCCGAAGGCGAGCTCAAGACCGAGCGCGGCCTGATCAACGAGGCCAGGATCACCGACGGGCTGCACCTGGGCAAGATGTCCGGCGCCACCGCCATGGTCGAGGCGAAGCTGGAAGGCTGATCGCCCTAAAGCGTTACGAAAGAAGCAAACCGCCCATGCCCTGCACACCATTCAGACGCCGCTTCGCGCGCAAGGCCAAGGATCTTCCTGACCTGCTTGCGCCGGGCGCGGTTGACATGGGTGCAGGCCACATGCAGCGGCGGCAGCGCGTCAGTGGCCGGGATCTGCACGACCCGGCCCGCCTCCATGTCGCGTTCCAGCGCCGTCAGCGCCAGCGCCGAGGCCCCGTAGCCAAGGCGCACCATCTCGGCGATGGTCGACAGCGAATTGCCGAAATGGCGCGGGGCGGGGCGGTCGCGCATGTCCTCGATGTATTCGGCGACGGGCATGAACAGCGGCGAGGTCTTGGGATACAGCACCAGCGGCAGCGCGCGCAGCTGGTCGGGCGCCATCGGCAGCGGCAGGCCCTTGATGACATCCGGATGCGCCACCCAGCCCACATCGTAGCGCACCGCGAATTCGGCGGCGATGCGGTCGCCCGTGGCGGTAAAGGCCGCGTCCAGCGTGCCGGAATCCACGAAGCGGCGCAGTTGCAGGTCGGACCCGGCATAGATGTCCAGTTCGATCTCGGGGTCGGCCTCGGCGGCGGCGCGCAGCAATGGCCCCCATGTCAGCGCGGCCATGCCGGCAAGCCCGATGCTCAGCGTGGTTTTGCGGTTGTCCTGCAACCGGCCCATCATCGCCTCGCGCAGGTTCAGGAATTGCAGCGCGAATTCCGCCACCTCGATCCCCTGATCGGTCAGCGCGAAACCGGGCGCTGCGCGATCGACCAGCGTCTTGCCCAGATCCTTTTCCAGCGACTGGATGCGGGCCGAAACCGCGGGCTGCGTCAGCCCCAGGAATTCCGCCGTCTGGCGGTGATTGCCGAACTGGCCAAGCCAGTAAAAGGCTTCAAGCTGCTTGAGATTCACGCGACATCCCCAATGAACGAAATTCCCTCAGACAACCCCAAGGATCCGACATGACCGTTGCCGTCTATCTCCCCGTCGAAGACAAGACCCAGTGGTGGGTGGACATGCTGGCGGGCCTGCTGCCCGGCTGGACGGTCAAGGCGCTGGACGCCGTGACCGACCCCGCCGAAGTGCAATACGCCGTCGTCTGGCGCCCCCGCAGC
>CAXICP010000612.1:0-1693 GCA_964022595.1 uncultured Salipiger sp. | reverse complement strand
CCGCGCGGATGGCATGTGCTAAGTGGCGCTTCGCAGCGGCGCCCGCCATGAGGGGGCCGCACGACAAGGAGAACCCAATGAGTGAAGCTCTGTTCACACCGACCTCGGCCGGTGCCATCGACCTTGCAAACCGCATCTGCATGGCGCCGCTGACGCGCAACCGCGCCGACGACGTCACCGGCTGCGTGTCCGACATGCATGTTGAATATTACCGTCAGCGCGCCGGCGCCGGGCTTATCATCACCGAAGCCACCCAGATTTCCCCGGTGGGCAAGGGCTATATCCAGACCCCCGGCATCCACACCGAAGCGCAGGCAGCCGCCTGGCGCAAGGTCACCGACGCGGTTCACGAGGCGGGCGGCAAGATCGTCGTGCAGCTGTGGCACGTCGGGCGGATCTCGCACACCTCGCTGCAGCCGGGCGGCGCGGCCCCCGTCGCCCCCTCGGCCATCGCGGCGGGCGGCAAGACCTTTACCCAGAACGGGTTCGAGGAAACATCGACGCCGCGCGCGCTTGAACCTGCCGAAATCGACGCGACCGTCGCCGATTACCGCGAGGCCGCGCGCCTTGCCATGGTCGCGGGCTTCGACGGGGTCGAGGTGCACGCCGCCAATGGCTATCTTATCGACCAGTTCCTGAAGACCGGGGCGAACACCCGCACTGACGGCTGGGGCGGGCCGATCGAAAACCGCGCGAAATTCCTGTTCGACGTGCTGGATGCGGTGACGGATGAAATCGGCGGGGGCCGCACCGGCCTGCGCCTGTCGCCCTTTTCCCCCGCCAACGGCATCACCGACGAGGATCCGCAGGCGGATTTCGAATATGTCGTGCCCAAGCTGAACGGCTACGGGCTGTCCTACCTGCACATGGTCGAAGGCGCCACCGGCGGTCCGCGCGAACTGGCCGAAGGGCAAAGCATCGCGGCGCTGCGCAAGCTGTTCGACGGGGTCTACATGGCCAACAACGGCTATGACCGCGACATGGCGATCAAGGCGGTCGATTCCGGCGCGGCGGAACTGGTGGCCTTCGGGCGGCCCTTCATCGCCAACCCCGACCTGGTCGACCGGCTGGAACGCGACGCGCCGCTGAACGAAGGCGACCAGTCGACCTATTACGGCGGCGGGGAAAAGGGCTTTACCGACTACCCCACGCTGGAAGACGCCGACGCCTGATCGGCGCCGATCAACCTTTCGCGCCCCGCGGCAGGCAATGCTTGCCCCGGGGCGCGTTCCGGGGCATTACCGGGCACTGCACTTTCGCCATAGGGGAATCGCACCATGGATTACAGCAAGTCCGGCGGCGGAAAGCCGAGCAAGAACGCCCCGCGGTTCGACCCGAACGGCGCCGCCCCCAAGGGGCGTGCCGCGCAGGGCGGCAAGTCCAGCAAGGACGAACTTCTTGCCCGCATGAAGGCCGCCGCCAAATCGAAAAAGCCGCAGGACGCCAAGGGCGCCTGACCGTCGCACGCCCCGGCCCGCGCCGGGGCGCCGCGCCCGCCCTGGGCAGCGCGGGCGCGAGAAGTGAACAAGACCGGAAACCATCGCATCATTTGGCAACTTGCGCCGCGGCGCTTGCAGCGTCATGCTGATCGTTTCGGCGATACCAGCGGCCTCCGTCCTTGGTGGGTGCTCGAAAAGGCGGAAATCGGCCGGCATGTTTTCGAGCGACCTTTCGGCCGGGATGTGGCGCGGTT
>CAXICP010000611.1:0-1701 GCA_964022595.1 uncultured Salipiger sp. | reverse complement strand
CGCGCCCCGGGCTCATCGGGGCGGTCAGCACGAACAGGGCGGGGTTGGACCCGGCGGGCAGCAGTTCAAGCCCGGTGACCGCGATGGGCACGACGAACAGGCGCAGGAGCCCCAGGTACAGGGGAAAGGCCCAGGACGCCGTGCGCAGGTGGGTTTCGTTGTCGTTTTCCACCACCAGCACCTGGAAAATGCGCGGCAGGCACAAAAATGCCGCCCCCGACAGCACGATCATCCCGGTCCAGCGCCCGCCGTTGATGCGCCACTGCCCCAGTTCCGACGCGTCGATCCGTTCCAGCGTGCCCGCCACCCCGCCAAGCACCCCCCAGACCACGAAGATTCCCACCGCGAGAAGCGCGGCCAGCTTGACCACCGCCTCGACCGCGATGGCCATGACCACGCCGTTGTGGCGTTCGTTGGCATCAAGGTTGCGCGTGCCGAAGATTACCGTGAACAACGCCAGCCCCGCCGCCACCCACAGGGCCGTATGCCCGGTTTCCTGCCCCGAAACGATGTCGCCCACCCCGAACACCTCGAAGCTAAGCGTCACCGATTGCAGTTGCAGCGCGATATAGGGCGTCGTGCCGACCACCGCCAGGATGGTCACCCCCACCGCCAGCAGGTTGGATTTGCCGTAGCGCGACGAGATCAGGTCCGCCACCGACGTCAGGCGCTGCGTGCGCCCGATGCGCACCAGCTTGCGCAGGATCCACCACCAGCCCATCAGCACCAGCGACGGGCCAAGATAGATCGCAAGGTATTCGAAACCTGACCGCACGGCGCTGCCGACCGCGCCGTAGAACGTCCAGGCGGTGCAGTAGATCGACAGCGACAACGTGTAGACCAGGGGCGAGCGCAGCCACCGCGCCTGCCCCTTCATCGCCGCGCGGTCGGCGGCAAAGGCGATGGCGAACAGGAACAGCGCGTAAAGCGAGCAGACCGCCACAAGCGTGTTGAGCATGGTCATTCGCCCATGCCGCCCGGCCCTGCCCCCCCGGGTTCGCGCGCCTGCGCCGCAAGCTTCCACGACAGCAGCGCCGCCGCGCCCACCAGCGCGAACCAGGTGCCGAAGAGAAAGACGATGGCGCTGGAACTGCGCACGGCGGCGGTGCCCTCTTCACGCCACAGCAGCGGAACAAGCCACAGCAGCAGGCCGATGAACGGCAACACGCGCGCGGCGTCGATCACCCGCCGGCGCCGATAGGATTGGCGTTCCAGAAAGACCGCCGGCTTGCCGCGCGGTTCGGGATCGCCCCCGACCATTGTCAGGCCCGCGGCGCCGAAGCCAGCAGGCTGCGCACCTGTTCCAGCATCTCGGCGTTGGAAAACGGCTTGGTCATGAACGCCGACACGCCCGAGCGTTCCGCCAGCTCGCGGTCGCGCGACTGGCCGCGCGCCGTCAGCATCAGCACCGGCAGTTCAGCGGTGGCGGCATCCTCGCGCAGCTCACGCAGGATGTCGTAGCCGCTCTTGCCCGGCAGCATGACGTCAAGGATCAGCACGTCAGGCCGGCTGGCGCGCAGCTTGTCGTTGGCGGTCGTCCCGTCGGAATGGGTGTCCACCGTCAACCCCTCGCGCGACAGGATGAAGCTGATCGCTTCGATGATGTTCGGCTCGTCCTCGATCAGCATCACGCGTTTTGTCATGCTTGTCCTTTCCCGCAGGCCCCGCGACGCGCACATGGCCCGTGGATGCCTCTCCCCT
>CAXICP010000610.1:0-1710 GCA_964022595.1 uncultured Salipiger sp. | reverse complement strand
CCTCCGGGCCGCCGCATGGGCCACGCTGGCGCGATCGTCGCCGGCGGCAAGGGCGATGCGGAATCCAAGATCGAGGCGATGAAATCCGCCGGGATCGTGGTTGCCGACAGCCCCGCCACGCTGGGCGAAGCCGTCGTTAAGGCGATGGAAGCGTAAGCATGGTTTATCCGTGACGGTCGGTTGCGACCGCCACGGAGCAGACTACGTGGAAGGGCGGGGGATTTCCTTGCCCTTCCGCAGCCGCAAGGCAGAGCATCGCGACAGGGACCCCGGCGGCGGGGTGTCTTTCCCGCAGCTACTGCGCCGGTCAAACCAAGGATACGTGCGATGACGGATCAAAGCCCGAACGACCAGTTCCACGCCTCAAGCTTCATGCAGGGCGCGAACGCCGAATATCTTGAACAGATGTATGCGCGTTACGCCAACGACCCCGGCGCGGTCGATGAATCCTGGGCGGAATTCTTCAAGGCGCTCGGCGACGATGACACCAGCGTCAAGGCCGAGGCCGCGGGCGCATCCTGGCACCGCGCCGACTGGCCGCCCGCCCCTAGCGATGACATCACCGCCGCGCTGACCGGCGAATGGCCGATGCCGATGGTGCCCGCCGAAGCCAAGGGCGCCGGGCGCAAGATCGCCGAAAAGGCCGCCGAAACCGGCGTGGCCGTCAGCGACGACCAGATCAAGCGCGCCGTGCTGGATTCGATCCGCGCGCTGATGATCATCCGCGCCCACCGCATCCGGGGCCACCTTGCCGCCGACCTTGACCCGCTGGGGCTGCACGGCAACGAACCCCACCCCGAACTGGACCCCAAGGCCTACGGTTTCACCGAAGCCGACATGGACCGGCCGATCTTCATCGACAACGTTCTGGGGCTGCAGATCGCGTCGCTGCGCGAGATCATGGGCGTGCTCAAGCGCACCTATTGCGGCACGTTCGCGCTGCAATACATGCATATTTCCGACCCCGAACAATCGGCCTGGCTGAAAGAGCGGATCGAAGGCTACGGGCGCGAGATCAAGTTCACCCGCGAGGGGCGCCGCGCCATTCTCAACAAACTGGTCGAGGCCGAGGGTTTCGAAAAGTTCCTGCACGTCAAGTACATGGGCACCAAGCGCTTTGGGCTGGACGGCGGCGAAAGCCTTATCCCGGCGATGGAACAGATCATCAAGCGCGGCGGCAACCTTGGGCTCAAGGAAATCGTGATGGGCATGCCCCACCGCGGGCGCCTGTCGGTTCTGGCCAACGTGCTTAACAAGCCCTATCGCGCGATCTTCAACGAATTTCAGGGCGGCAGCTTCAAGCCCGACGATGTCGACGGTTCGGGCGATGTGAAATACCACCTTGGCGCCTCTTCGGACCGTGAATTCGATGGCCATCCGGTGCACCTTTCGCTGACCGCCAACCCCAGCCACCTCGAGGCGGTGAACCCCGTCGTGCTGGGCAAGGTGCGCGCCAAGCAGGACCAGCTGGGCGATGTCGAACGCCGCCAGGTGCTGCCGATCCTGCTGCACGGCGATGCGGCCTTTGCCGGCCAGGGCGTCGTGGCGGAATGCTTCGCGCTGTCGGGGCTGCGCGGTCACCGCACCGGCGGGACCATCCACATCGTGGTGAACAACCAGATCGGTTTCACCACCGCGCCGCATTTCTCGCGCAGCTCGCCCTACCCCACCGACAACGCGCTGGTGGTCGAGGCGCCGATCTTCCACGTC
>CAXICP010000609.1:0-1729 GCA_964022595.1 uncultured Salipiger sp. | reverse complement strand
TGGTGGTGGCGCTGAAGCCGCTGCACGACCGCGCCCGGATCAAGCGCGTCGTGGTGTCGACCTACCAGTCGGTTTCCGGCTCGGGCAAGGAAGGCATGGACGAGCTTTGGGACCAGACCAAGTCGATCTACAACCCCGTCACCGAGGTGCCGCCCAAGAAGTACCCCAAGCAAATCGCCTTCAACGTGATTCCGCATATCGACGTCTTCATGGATGACGGTTCGACCAAGGAAGAATGGAAGATGGTCGCCGAAACCAAGAAGATCGTGGACCCGTCCATCAAGGTCACCGCGACCTGCGTGCGGGTGCCGGTCTTTGTCGGCCACGCCGAATCGATCAACATCGAATTCGAGGATTTCCTTGACGAGGACGAGGCGCGCGACATCCTGCGCGAGGCGCCCGGGATCATGGTCGTCGACAAGCGCGAAGACGGCGGCTACATCACCCCGGTCGAATGCGTGGGCGATTACGCCACCTTCATCAGCCGCATCCGGCAGGATTCGACCATCGACAACGGGCTGAACCTGTGGTGCGTGTCGGACAACCTGCGCAAGGGCGCCGCGCTGAACGCGGTGCAGATCGCCGAGGTCCTTGGCCAGAAGGCGCTGAAGAAAGGCTGAGCCAACGCAGCCTTGCGAATTTGACGCGGATTTTCGGCGGTGCCCCATCGGGGTGCCGCCGTTTTCATTCAAATACGACCTACTCTGAAGGATAGGGGCATTCACCCTTTGCCACGCCGGCTATACCCGGGCGCCGTGGCGTGGGCCGGCATGCCGGGGTACACATGACCCATCGGCGCAAGAAGGCGCCGCGACACGGTCAGAAGGCGCTTCAACTCACCCCAGCCGGAGTATGCATCATGGAAACCGATTTTCTCACGCTCGCCCGTGGCCGCCGTCTTGAAGCGCTGACCGCCCGCAGCCTGCTGCTGTGCGACCGCCATGAACGCCCGGTCCACGGCGTGCTGATGTACCTGCTGCGCCGCATCGGGTTCTGACCCCGACACGACCCCCCGCGCGATCCGGACCGGCTCTCTTGTCTCTCTCCTCCGGTGGATCGCGATCATCGGGCCCGCCGCCCCCGCGCTGTCGCTCATGCGGTGCGGGGGTGGCCACCGGCGCCGCGCAACGCGCGATGCGTCAGGGCGCGGGTAACCCCGCCGCCGCAGGCTGATTTTGCCTGCGCCGCCCTGCCGCGGGATTTTCAGCTTCCAGGAAAGGAATCGACAATGGATTGCCAGCTTCACCGCCCCCTCGACAGCGAAACCGCAGCGATGTTGCGCATGGTGCTGCGCCCGGTGCTTGACGGGGCGACGGATTGGCGGGGGCTGTCGCGCGCCCTTGCCCGCAAGGGCTATCGGCTGGCGTTCCGGGACGGGCGGATGCTGATCGTCGATGGATATTCCGACCAGGCCATCAGCACCGGCGCGGCCATCGGCGCCCCGCTGCGGGCGCTTGCCGAACGCCTTGGCCGCCCGCCGCTAAGGCTGGTCGACGATGGGCGTTCGGCGGTGCTGGCCAGCCGGGCCTAGACCTGGACGAACCCGTCTGCCGCGGGATCGAACACCTCAAGCTGCCCGGTGCCGATCTCGTGCCAGACCCCGTGCAGGGTCATGTCCTCGGATTCGACGGCCTCGCGCACGAAGGGAAAGGTCAGCAGGTTGCCGATCGAGGTCATGACCGCCTCTTGCTCAAGCGCCTTGGAAATGCGCTCGGGCGGCAGGTCCTTC
>CAXICP010000608.1:0-1733 GCA_964022595.1 uncultured Salipiger sp. | reverse complement strand
CCATCCTGCCGCTCTGGCTTGTCATTTCACTCGGCGTGGTCGTGTTCGTGGCGGTAAAGCGCAAGCGCCCCGCCGGTGCCAGACCCGAACAGCGCGCGGTATTCCGGCGCGGCGGACACCGTTTCCGGGGCGCCTTCGCAGCAGACATGCCCGTTCAGGCAGATGACGCGGTCGGACGCGCTCATGACCACGTGCAGCTCGTGGCTGATCATGAGCACGGCGCAGCCGGTGTCGCGGCGCACGTCTTCGATCTGGCGGTAGAAGGCGGCAGAGCCGGGCTGGTCAAGCCCCTGCGTCGCCTCGTCCAGCAACAAAAGCTCGGGGTCGGCGATCAGCGCGCGGGCCAGCAGGACACGCTGCATCTGGCCCCCCGACAGGCCCGACATCTGGCGGTTGGACAGGTCCGGCACGCCGGCTCGTTCAAGCGCGCGGGCGCTGGCGCTGCGCGCGATGCCCGACGGCAGGCGCAGGAACCGCTCGACCGTGATGGGCAGCGTCGGGTCGATATGCAGCTTTTGCGGAACATAGCCGATGCGCAGGCCGGCCTTACGGTCGATCCGCCCCGCGCTGGGCCGCACCGCGCCGATCAGCGCGCGCAGCAGCGTGGTCTTGCCCGAACCGTTGGGGCCGACGATGGTGACGATCTCTCCGGCCTCGATGGACAGCGACACGTCGCGCAGCACCGTGTTCGCCCCGTAACCGACGCGGATGCCCCTGACATCGACCAGGCTCATGCGTCGGCCTTTCCGGCGCAGGCGGGGCACAGGCCCTCGGCTTCGACCATGGTGCGTTCGATCCGGAAGCCGGCGGCGCGGGCCGCGTCGCCCAGCGATCCGCGCGCGGCGGCCGATTGCGTTTCGGCCACCGAAGAACAGGCGGTACAGATCAGGAAGGCGGGCGAATGGCTGGCGCCGGGATGGGCACAGGCGATAAAGGCGTTGAGCCGTTCGATCTTGTGCGCAAAGCCGTTTGCCACAAGGAATTCCAGCGCCCGGTAGGCGACGGGGGGCTGCGAGCCGAAGCCGGCATCGCGCAGCCGGTCAAGCATTTCATAGGCGCCAAGCGCGCGGTGTTCCTGCAGCAGGATCTCAAGCGCCTTGCGCCGCACCGGGGTGAAACGCAGCCCGTTGCCCGCGCAATGGGTTTCGGCCGCGGCCACAGCGGCGCTGATGCAGCCGGCGTGATCGTGGGTTTCGAACCCGACGGGTTCGCAAGGGGGGTGGTTTGCGGCCGGGTTGCCACTTGTCATGTTATTACATTTCCGCTACTGCGTCTGTAACGTTATAAAATCACACGGAGCCGGAAATGTCCAGAAACCTCCTCGCGCCTTCTGTCGCGGCCTGCCTTCTTGGGGGCGCCGCCCTTGCCGATGTGCCCCGCGTGGCGGCCGATATCGCGCCGGTCCATTCGCTGGTGGCGCGGGTCATGCAGGGCGTCGGCGCGCCGTCGCTGATCGTGGCGCCGGGGGGCTCGCCGCATGAATACAACCTGCGCCCGTCAGAGGCCGGCGCCCTGCAAGAGGCCGACGTGGTGTTCTGGGTCAGCCCCGACCTGACCCCCTGGCTGGGCGGCGCGCTGGAATCGCTTGCAGGCGATGCGGTGACGGTCGAGCTGCTGGAAACCGACGGCACGAAGGAACTTGAAATGCGCGAGAACGCGCTGTTCGAGGCGCATGACCACGGCGACGATGACCACGAAGATCATGACGATCACGAAAGCCATGATGACCACCA
>CAXICP010000607.1:0-1737 GCA_964022595.1 uncultured Salipiger sp. | reverse complement strand
TTCCACGAGATCCCCATGCGCAGCCCGGTGCCAAGGGCCTTTGAACAGGCTTCCCTGGCGGCCCACCGCTTGGCATAGGTCCCGGCCACGTCGGCCCGGTTTTCGGCCTTGTGCCGTTCGGTTTCGGTGAACACGCGGGTGCGGAAGCGGTCGCCGAAACGGTCCAGCGTTCCGGCGATCCGGTCGATGTTCGCAAGGTCGGTGCCGATCCCCAGGATCATCGCGCCCGGCCCGCCGTCATGCGCGGGCCTCGTCCATCAGGCGGCGCATTTCCATGATCGCCGGGCCAAGCCCGCGAAAGATCGCCTCGCCGATCAGGAAATGCCCGATGTTCAGTTCGATCACCTCGGGAAAGGCGGCGACGGGCTGCACGGTGTCGTAGGTCAGCCCGTGGCCGGCGTGGACCTCTAGCCCCAGCGAATGCGCATAGGCGGTCATGTCGCGCAGGCGCGCCAGTTCCTCGTCCCGTTCGGCAAGGCGGCCCTCGGCGTGCAGATCGCAGTAATGCCCGGTGTGCAGTTCGACCACCTGCGCGCCGATCCGCGCCGAGGTGGCGACCTGCGCTTCGTCCGCGCCGATGAAAAGCGACACGCGGCAGCCGGCCTCGCGCAGCGGAGCGATGAAATGCGCGATGCGGTTTTCGTCGCGCGCGACGTCCAGCCCGCCTTCGGTGGTGCGTTCCTCGCGCTTTTCGGGCACGATGCAGACCGCGTGGGGGCGATGGCGCAGGGCAATGGCCTGCATCTCGTCGGTGGCGGCCATTTCCAGGTTCAGCGGCAGGTCCAGCGTGTCCATCAGCCCGTCGATATCGCCATCCGAGATATGGCGGCGATCTTCGCGCAGGTGGGCGGTGATGCCATCGGCCCCCGCGTCCTGGGCGACCTGCGCAGCGCGCAGCGGGCAGGGATAGGCCCCGCCGCGTGCGTTGCGCACGGTGGCGACGTGGTCGATGTTGACGCCCAGCCTCAGGCGTCCGGCGAAATCGGTCATTCTTGGTCCTCGCGCGCAGGGGTGGCGACGGGGCGAAGACTAGACCGCAACGCCCAGAGGGGAAACCGCAATTGCGGCCCCTGCGCGCGGGCAACCTTGGCGCGAAACCATGCGCCTATAGCGGGTTTTTTCTTGAAAACGTCACAAACGGGTTATCCTTTTCGTCTAGTGACAATGGATGGTACCGGTTTCTTGCGCATCTCTCGAATGATCCTTGGCGAACAGATCGCCGCCTTGCCGATCCACTGGGACAGCAAGGGCAACCTTCAGGTCCTGATGGTCACGTCCCGTGACACCGGCCGCTGGGTCATGCCCAAGGGATGGGAAATGGACGGGCTGAAGCCCCGGCACGCGGCCGAGATCGAGGCGCTGGAAGAAGCGGGCGCCAAGGGCCGCATCTCGCGCGAGGCTTTGGGGATCTACCATTACGACAAGCGGCTTCAGGACGGCAAGACGCTGCCCTGCAAGGTGCGTGTCTACCCGATGATCGTGGACAAGCTGAAACGCAACTGGAAGGAACGGCACGAGCGCAAGCGGCGCTGGTTCTCGCCCGGGGCGGCGGCCAAGCGGGTTCACGAACCGGAACTGGCGCAGTTGCTGGGCGGGTTGTCCGAAAAGCCCAAGCGCCAGCCGTCGATCCGCCAGTTGCTGGAAAAGGCCTGACGCCCGGCGGCGCCGTTGGCCCTTGCCTTGACGCGCGCACCGGCGCACTCAGGTCGGATGAAACAGAACCCCCTTCTGGCGGCC
>CAXICP010000606.1:0-1739 GCA_964022595.1 uncultured Salipiger sp. | reverse complement strand
TCACCGTGTAGAGCCGCCGTGCGCCGATGTTCTCGACGCTTTCGTTCACCGACTGGGCGATGCGGGCAAGCGCGTGGATGCCGTCGTCGGTGAAGGTGACGGTCACTTCTTCGGTCGCCATAAGCGCGGTGTACTGGCGGGTCAGCGCGTTGTCGGTTTCCGTCAGGATGCGCACGAAATCGTCTTCGGTCAGCGCCCGCAGGTTCACCCGGATCGGCAGGCGGCCCTGCAGTTCGGGCAGCAGGTCAGACGGCTTGGCGATGTGGAACGCGCCCGAGGCGATGAACAGGATGTGGTCGGTCTTGACCGGGCCGTGCTTGGTGCTGACGGTGGTGCCTTCGATCAGCGGCAGCAGGTCGCGCTGCACGCCTTCGCGGCTGACATCGCCGCCACGGGTTTCCTGGCGGGCGGCGACCTTGTCGATCTCGTCCAGGAACACGATGCCGTTCTGTTCGACCGATTCCAGCGCGGCCTTCTTGACCACCTCGTCATCCAGCAGCTTGTCGGCTTCTTCCTGGATCAGCAGCTCGTAGCTTTCCGACACCTTCAGCTTCTTGCGCGTCTTGCGCCCGCCAAAGGCCTTGCCGAAGATATCGCCCAGGTTCATCATTCCCATCTGCCCGGGCTGGCCGGGAATTTCCATCTGGCCAAAGGGGTTGGCGGTTTCGGCCACGTCCAGTTCGATTTCGGTGTCGTCCAGTTCGCCGTCGCGCAGCTTCTTGCGGAACATGTTGCGGGTGCCTTCGCGCGCGTCGCTGCCGGCGATGGCCTCGATCACGCGATCCTCGGCGGCCTGGTGGGCGGCGGCCTTGACGTCTTCGCGCATGTGCTCGCGGGTCAGGGCGATGGCGCTGTCCATCAGGTCGCGGATGATCTGTTCCACGTCGCGCCCGACATAGCCCACTTCGGTGAACTTGGTCGCTTCGACCTTGATGAACGGCGCGCGGGCCAGCTTGGCCAGCCGGCGCGAGATCTCGGTCTTGCCGACGCCGGTGGGGCCGATCATCAGGATGTTCTTGGGATAGACCTCGTCGCGCAGATCCGCGGCCAGCTGCTTGCGGCGCCAGCGGTTGCGCAGCGCCACGGCCACGGCGCGCTTGGCGTCCTGCTGGCCGATGATGAAACGGTCCAATTCCGAGACGATTTCGCGGGGGGTGAGGTCGGTCATTGGGCGGCTCCGATCGTTTCGACAGTCAGCTTGCCGTTGGTGTAGACGCAGATGTCGGACGCGATGGCCATGGCGGCGCGGGCCACCTCTTCGGCGGATTTGTCGCTGTCCATCATGGCGCGCGCGGCGGCGAGCGCGTAATTGCCGCCCGACCCGATGGCCGCGACGTCATGTTCGGGTTCCAGCACGTCGCCCGCGCCGGTGATGACGTATAGTTCGGCGCCGTCGGTGACGATCAGCATCGCCTCGAGCTTTTGCAGGTACTTGTCGGTGCGCCAGTCCTTGGCAAGATCGACGCAGGCACGCTGCAACTGGCCGGGGGTCTTTTCCAGCTTGGCTTCAAGCCGTTCCAGCAGGGTGAAGGCATCGGCGGTGGACCCGGCAAAACCGCAGACCACGTCCGCGCCGCCGGGCGACAGGCGCCGCACCTTGCGCGCGGTTCCCTTGATCACCGTCTGGCCAAGCGAGACCTGCCCGTCGCCCGCAACCACCACCTTGCCGCCCTTGCGCACGCCGATGATGGTGGTGCCATGCCAGCCGGGAAATTCCTGTTCGGCCATTCTGCTTTCTC
>CAXICP010000605.1:0-1754 GCA_964022595.1 uncultured Salipiger sp. | reverse complement strand
GCGCATCACGTAGTTGCGGGTTTCGTTGAACGGGATCATCTCGATCCAGTCGACCACGTCGATGTCGCCCTTGCGCGGATCGCCGTAGCTTTCCATCCAGCGCATGGGCCGCCCCGGCCCGGCGTTGTAGCCCGCCGCCATCATCACGATATTGCCGTCGAAGCGCTGCGCCAGATCGGCAAGATAGGTCGACCCAAGCGTCGCGTTATAGGCCGGGTCCGACGTCAGCCGGTCCAGCGAATAAGTGATGCCCAGCCAGCCCGACACGTCCTTGGCGGTGCCCGGCATCAGCTGCATCAGCCCGCGCGCCCCCGCGTGGCTGACCACCACAGGGTCGAATTCGGATTCGCGCCGCGCGATGGACAGGACCAGTTCGCGCGGCACCGGAAATTCCGTCGCCACGATGTCGGGGTGCAGCGCGTAATAGGGCCCCGGCAGTTCGATGCCGTAACGCGCCGCGCGCTTGCCCAGCATCACCTGAACATGCGGCAGCTGCATTTCTTCAAGCATGCGGCCCATCTGGCCGATCTGCTGGCGGTCCAGGCTTTCCGCAAGATGGGTCAGGAACCGCTCGCCCAGCGCCTTTTCCCCCGAGGCCAGCAGCAGGATCGCCGCCTTGTAGACGCTGCTTTGGGTGAACGCGGCCTCTTGCCAGGGGGGGAAATCCTCGGCGCCCGACAGGGCCGGGTCTGGCGGCAGGCCCGCCTTTTCCGCCGACAGAAGCCCGTAGAACGACGTCTGCCAGCGCCCGCCTTCGGCGTAGGCGGTCTGCGCCGCCTCATCATCGCCCAGCGCTTCCAGCGCGCGGCCGCGCCAATACCCGGCCCGCCCGCGCGAGATCGGCGATTCGACCGCGCCCCCATGGCCCCGGAAATGCGTCAGCGCCGTCTTCGGATCGTCCAGCCGGCGCAGCGCGATGTAGCCCGACAGCCATTCCAGCGCCGCGAAATCGGACCCGTCCACAAGGTGGTGGGTCGAGGCCACGCGGTAAGCCTCGCGGTCCTTGCCATCCAGCATCAGCGCATGGGCCAGATCGTCGCGGTTGCCCGCCCAGGCCCAGGGTTCGCCCAGCAATTCGGGGCTGCGGGAATGTTCCAGCAAAAGCGCGATGGCATCGTCGGTGCGCCGCTTCTTCACGCGCCACAGGAACCGTTCATAGGCCAGCCCCGGGTTGTCGCGCAGCCGCTCGGGCACGGCCGAGATCAGCCCGTCGACGCCCGCGGACATGTTGCGCAGGCCCATGCGCGCCTCGGCCAGCGCGCGCCAGTCGTCCGACACCAGCGGCAGGATCGCGCGCGCGTTCGATTCCCAGCCCTTCCACAGCGTCATGTCCAGCCGCGCCTGGTGGTGATCCTTCAGCAGATCGCCCCATTCGGACAGGAACGCGGCGCGTTCATCCGGCGACAGCGCCAGCGTGCGCCAGGCCAGCACCACCTCGGCTTCGGCGGCGCCGCGCTGCCCCCGCGCCATGTGGCTGCGCGCCAGCGCAAGCGCCCCTGCCCCGGTCTGCGGGCGGTAGCCATCGAAAAAGGCGCGGATCACCTCGGGGTCGGCGGATTCGGAAATGGCGATTTCGGATTTCTCGCGCAGGTAATCCATGCCCGGCCAGTCGGGATTGCGGGTGATGAAATCCATGATCTGCGCCGGATCGCCCCGGCTGGAACGCAGGTAATGCCACAGGATCACGTCCAGCGCCGCCTGCCCGTCGCCGCGCGAATCGATCAGAGCCGCCGCCCAGTTGCCCGACCGCATGT
>CAXICP010000604.1:0-1755 GCA_964022595.1 uncultured Salipiger sp. | reverse complement strand
GGACGCCTCCTCGGCATGGAGATGCGCGAGGTCAACGAAGGATCCGTGAGCTTCCACAAGGGGCTCAAGGGGCGCACCTTCGTATCGGTTCTGCCGGTGGCGGAGGCCGCTGAATAAGCCGACCTCACGGAACGAAAAAAACGGGGGATCGGCGCAAAGCCGGTCCCCTTCGGCGTTTCGGAGGAGGCGCCACCCCGACGTGCATCAGAGGAGCGTGCACATGAGCCTAGACAGTTTGAAGATGCCGCAGCAATCGCGCACGCCCAAGGAAGCACGGCCCCAACAGGTCATCGAAGCCGACCGGCTGGTGCTGCGCCCGTTGCGTCGCTCGGACGCCGGGTTGATCACGCTTTATTCGGGCGATGAACGCCTTGCCCGCATGACCACGTCGATCCCCCATCCCTTGCCGCCCGGAACCACCGAAGGCTTCATCGCGCGTGCCGCGGACCCTGAACGCGAACAGGATATCTGGGCGATGGATGGGTCGGGTCAGGGCGCTGACGAGGTGATGGGCGTGATCGCGATCAAGCCCGTGGACAGCGCCCAATGCGAGATCGGCTACTGGGTCGCGCCGCCATATTGGAATACAGGGCTGGCATCCGAAGCGGTGCGTGCGGTGATTGCGGCGAACCCTCTGGGCGCCGGAACCATGTTCGCCAGCGTCTTCCAGGACAACCCCGCATCGGCCCGCGTGCTGACCAACGCAGGCTTTGAATACATTGGCGACGCCGAGGCATTTTCAGTCGCGCGCGGGGCCAAGGTGCCAACCTGGACCTACCTGCGCCGCATGCGCTGAAGACCGAAAAAAATCGCGGGCGCCCGGGAACCGGACGCCTGGCGGCGCGTTTGACCTTGTCGCTGTCAGCTTCCCCAGCTGCGAACCGGACCGCAATCCATGTGCACGAAGCTGGATCCGGAATATCGCCCGACACCGCCCGCACGGCAGGCCGCTGCCGCCTTGGCGATCTGGTTCACCGAGCGCGAGGCAAGGTGAAGGTCCGCCGCCTCTCCGCGCAGGTGACGCGAATTCTTCGCGACGCCCGAGCTTCTGGACCGCAGCATGGCGTTGGTTTTCGGGCTGCGATAGCCCGAGATCAGCATGTAGGGTTCGCTGCAATCCATCAGGTTATGCGCCGCCGTCATGATGTCGATCGTGCGCGCGTCGATGGATTTGACGTCATTCGTGCGCCAGTCGCGCATGAAGTAGTTGATTTGATCGAGAGATTCCCGAATGTAGTTGCCTTCGATCCAGTAGATCATGTCGATCTTTTCACCGGTTCGGCTTGAATACATCTTGATCCGGCGAATGTCGCCCGCACCGCGCAGAAAGCCTGCGGCATTGCCGTAGGTTGGTGCCGCGGTGGCGATCGTTGCTGCAAATGCGCCAAGAAGGCCGCGGCGCGTTAGGCCGCGTGCGGAAGTTCCAGTCATGTGAAGCGCCTGTCCCGTTAGTCGCTGTACCTGTTGTACCGCCTCGTTGGACGGTCCTGCCATCTCCCCAGATGTAGGAACCATATGCCATATCCATGCGTTACCCGGGAAGCGGCAATTCCGTATTCATGTTACACGCAAGGCCTTTCGGCGAAGTTTCGCGCAAATACGCTGAGACTTGTGGCGTATTTGCGCCCATCTTTCGGCGGCGATGCAGATTGGTCGCGCCGATTGGCGAATTAAGCTTGGGCGCGAAAAGTGAATGGACATGCCGGCTCACAAATGAACAACGTTGAATTCGTTACTTTTTATCCGTCGTTTTGG
>CAXICP010000603.1:0-1765 GCA_964022595.1 uncultured Salipiger sp. | reverse complement strand
AGCACCGCAAGCGCCGCAACAAGGATGTTCATCGGCAAGCCGATGCGCAGGAAATCCTGAAAGCGGTAGCCGCCCGCGTTGTAGACCATCGTGTTGGTCTGGTAGCCGATGGGCGTGGCGAAGCTGGCGCTTGCGCCGAACATGACCGCAACGACGAAGCCGCGCGGGTCAAGCCCAAGCTGCTGCGCCACCCCCACCGCGATGGGCGTCATGATGACCGCCACCGCGTTGTTGGTGACGATCTCGGTCAGCACCGAGGTGCACACGAAGATCACCGCCAGCGCCATGATCGGCGACATCGACGACAGCGGCCCGGCAAGCGCGCCGACGATCATTGCCATCGCGCCGGTCTTTTCCAGCGCGGTGCCCAGCACCAGCATCAGCACGATCAGCAGCAGCAGCCGCCCGTCGATGCCGCCAAGCGCCTCTTCGGGTTCGACGCAGCGGGTGGCCAGCAGCGCGGCGGCCCCCACGATGGCCAGCGGCAGGATCGGCGCCAGGTCGAACGCGGCCCCCAGCACCACGACCCCCAGCACACCCAGCGCCACCGGGGCCTTGCTGCGCCGGAAGGCGCGCGCGCTTGACGGGGCAAGCAGCACCAGCCCTTCCTCGTCGGCCAGCCGCCGAACGTCGCCGGCGGCCCCGTCCAGCAGGACCGTGTCGCCAGCGCGCAGCGTGCGGGTCTGCTCGGTCAGTTCGACCGACGCGCCGCGCCGGTGGATCGCGATAAGGTAGACACCGTAGCGGCGACGCCACCCAAGGTTGGCCAGCGGGGCGGTTTCCTGCCGGACAAGCGCCTCGATCACGTGGTTGCGCCGCGCGTTCGCCAGTTCGGTGCCGGAAATATGCAGCCCCTCGGCGCCGGCGCGAAACCCCATCACCTCGCCGTCGCTGGTGCGCAGCACGATCCGGTCGCCCGCGGCCAGGCGTTCCGTCGCCAGTGCGCGGCGAAGCGACACATCGGCGCGGATCAGGTCGATCACCCGCGTGGCGCTGCGCCGGAATTCGGCGACATCGCCCACCGCCCGCCCGATCAGCGACGAACCCGGCGGCACGAACAGTTCGACCGTCCAGGACCGCTGCGTGCCCATGGCCGCGCTGTCGCCCAGCGCCGTGCGCTCGGGCAGCAGGCGCGGGGCGGCCACCGCCAGGAACAGGCCCCCGGCAAGCGCCACCGGAATCCCCAGCGCGGCGATTTCAAACAGGCCGAACGGGGCAAGCCCAAGGTCGCGGGCCAGTCCGTCGACCAGCAGGTTGGTCGAGGTGCCGATCATCGAACAGGTGCCGCCCAGGATCACCGTGAAGCTGAGCGGCAGCAGGTAGCGCGACGCGCTTGTCCCCAGCTTGCGCGCAAGGCCAAAGACCACCGGGATCAGGATCATCACCACCGGCGTGTTGTTGACAAAGGCCGACGCGGCCCCGGCCAGCCCGAAGAACATGGCCAGCGTCACCGCCGGGCGGGTGCGCAGGCCGCAGCCCACGCGCTCGGCCACGCTGTCCAGCACGCCGGTGCGCACCAGCGCCGCGCTGATGACGAACATCGCCGCGATGGTGGCGGGGGCGGGGTTGCCCAGCGCCCTTAGCAGATCCTCGGCCGCGACCAGCCCCAGCAGCAGCGCCGCCGCCACCGCGCACAGGGCGATCACGTCGGCGGCAAAGCGTTCCATGAGAAAGAAGCCGAACACCACGAGCACGAGCCCGAGCGCAAGGTAGGGGGCAAGGGCTCCTGTATCGAAGAGCATGATGTCATCCAAGAAAGGCCGTT
>CAXICP010000602.1:0-1767 GCA_964022595.1 uncultured Salipiger sp. | reverse complement strand
ACTACCCCGGGATCCGGCCCTCGGCAATCGCCGAGGTGCTGATGCGCGACCGCCCCGCCACCGGGCGCATCATCGACAGGCTGGTCAAAGCGGGGCTCGCCCTGCGCGAGACCCCGTCCGACGACGCTCGCGCCCAGGCGCTGCACATCACCGACAAGGGCCACGCCCTGCCCGATGAGGTCCGCGAGATCGTCCGCCAGCAGGAACGCGAATTCTTCGATTTCATCCCCGACGAGGATCGGGAGCAACTGATGCACCTGCTCAAACGGGCCTACATGGGAATGCGAGAGAAATGGAAATAGACCGGGTCGCCCTGATTTCGGGCGCCAGCCGCGGCATCGGCGCGGCGGTGGCGCGCACGCTTCACGACGCGGGCTGGAAGGTATCGCTGGGCATGCGCACGCCGAAGATGCCTGACTGGGCCGATCCCGGGTGGGTTCACCTGATGGCCTATGACGCCGCCGACCCGGGCAGCGCGGAACGCTGGGCGGCGCAGGCGCGCGCGGCGCTTGGGCCGGTGACGGCGGTGATCGCCAACGCCGGCATCATGATCCCGAAGAACGTGATCGAAGCCGACGACAGCGATCTGGACGCCATGTTCGACATCAACGTCAAGGCGCCGCGCCGGCTGGTCCGGGCCGCCTGGGACGATCTGGTCGCCTGCGGCGCGGGCCGGATCATCGTGCTGGCGTCGCTTTCGGGCAAACGGGTGAAATCCGCCGGATCGTCATCCTACAGCGTCACCAAGTTTGCCGCCGTGGCGCTGACCCACGGCTTCCGGCAATGCGGGTTCGACCACGGCATCCGCGCCACCGCCGTCTGCCCCGGTTTCGTGGCCACCGACATGGCCACCAGCCTGACCGACAAGCCCGCCGCCGACATGACCCAGCCGGGCGATCTTGCCGCCTCGATCGCCATGCTGCTGGCGCTGCCGAACACCGCCTCGGTCACCGAATTCCACGTCAACTGCCAGGCCGAGGAGCTTTACTGATGCCCGGACCCTTCGTCGTTCCCGTCCACGGGGATCTGGACCTGCCCGACGCCGTCGATGTCGTCGTCATCGGCGGGGGCATCATCGGCACCTCGACCGCGCTGGAACTGGCCGAACGCGGCCTGAAGGTGGCGCTGTGCGAAAAGGGCGGCATCGGGCACGAACAATCCAGCCGCAACTGGGGCTGGGTGCGCATCACCCGGCGCGACCCGCGCGAGGTGCCGCTGATGGCCGAAGCCCTGCGCATCTGGGATGGCATGGCCGAACGCACGGGCCGCGACCTGGGCTACAAGCGGTCGGGCATCATGTTCGCCTGCGCCACCGACCGGGATTACGAACAGCACGAACGCTGGCTGGAAAACCTCAGGGACTACCAGTTCGACAGCCGCATGGTGTCGCGCGCCGAAATGGCCGATCTTGCCCCCGGCATGGGCAACATGGATGCAAGGGGCGCGCTTTACACCGCCGTCGATGGCCGCGCCGAGCCGCAAAAGGCCGCCCCCGCCATTGCCGAGGCCGCCCGCGATCGCGGCGCCCATATCCTGACCGAATGCGCCGTGCGCGGCATCGAAACCAGCGCCGGCAAGGTGTCGGGGGTGGCGACCGAACGTGGCCGCATCGCCTGCGAACAGGTGGTGCTGGCGGGCGGGGCGTGGTCGTCGCTGTTTGCGCGCAACACCGGGCTGCGGCTGCCGCAGCTCAAGGTCAAGAACTCGGTGATCCGGACAAGGCCGCTGGACGGCGGGCCGGAAACCGCGATCTGGTCCGAAGGCTTT
>CAXICP010000601.1:0-1771 GCA_964022595.1 uncultured Salipiger sp. | reverse complement strand
GCCCGATGGAACTGTCGACCTATTTCCGCATCAACGCCGAAAACACCGGCCAGTTCGAACGCACGCTGATCATCGCCGACAAGGGCAGCTATGTAAGCTACCTCGAAGGGTGCACCGCGCCCAAGCGCGACACCGCGCAGCTGCACGCCGCCGTGGTCGAGATCGTCGTCGAGGAAGACGCCGAGGTGAAATACTCCACGGTGCAGAACTGGTATCCGGGCGACGAGGACGGCAAGGGCGGCATCTACAACTTCGTCACCAAGCGCGCCGATTGCCGGGGCGACCGGGCCAAGGTCATGTGGACGCAGGTGGAAACTGGGTCCGCCGTGACGTGGAAATACCCGTCCTGCATCCTGCGCGGCAATGAATCGCAAGGCGAATTCTATTCCATCGCCATCACCAACGGGCACCAGCAGGCCGACACCGGCACCAAGATGATCCATCTTGGCAAGGACACGCGCAGCCGCATCGTGTCCAAGGGGATCAGCGCCGGGGTGGCCCAGAACACCTATCGCGGGCTTGTGTCCATGCACCCCAAGGCGAAGAATTCGCGCAACTACACCCAGTGCGACAGCCTTCTGATCGGCGACAAGTGCGGGGCCCACACGGTTCCCTACATCGAGGTGAAGAACAACAGCAGCCGCGTCGAACACGAGGCGACCACGTCCAAGGTGGATGACGAGCAGCTGTTCTACTGCCGTCAGCGCGGCATGGACGAGGAAGAAGCGGTCGCGCTGGTCGTGAACGGGTTCTGTAAGGACGTGCTTCAGGCGCTGCCGATGGAATTCGCCATGGAAGCGCAGGCGCTGGTTGCGATCTCGCTGGAAGGGTCGGTGGGCTGACGCCCGCCGGTTCGCGGGAATGATCCAGCAACTGGCCATGCAGTCGCTCGGCGCCGGGATCGGCGTGTTTGTCGGCGTGCTCATCGGGCTTGGCATCCGCAAGCGCAAGGGCAACACCGAGGGGCTGCTTGGCGGCTCGGTGGTGCTTACCGCAAGCGCGGCTGCCGGGCTTGCCATGATCGTCATGATGGCGATGAAACATCTGACCGCCTGAGGAAGCCGTGAACCCCTGGGAGAAAGGCCGAGCCATGATCGTGACCACGACCAACACCATCGAAGGCCACCCCGTCACCGCCTACAAGGGCATCGTGGTGGGCGAGGCAATCATGGGCGCCAACGTCGCGCGGGACCTGTTCGCGCAGGTGACCGACATCGTCGGCGGGCGCTCGGGCGCCTACGAGCGCAAGCTTCAGGACGCGCGCGAAGTCGCGTTCCGCGAACTGGAACAGCGCGCGGCGGATCTTGGGGCGAACGCGGTTGTCGGTGTCGATATCGACTACGAGGTGGTCGGGAATTCGATGCTGATGGTTTCGGCCTCGGGCACGGCGGTGGTGATCGCCTAAGGCATCGCCCCGCGAACCCCATTGGCCGGGCAGATCCCCGGCCGACAAGAATTGACCGGGCGCAAGGCCCGGTTCGACGTCACCCCGCAGCCCGCCCTCTGGTCGGCCGCTGCGGATCACAGAATGAACAATGCGGCCCCAGGTGGCTTGCGATCCGGGAAATGCCCGCAAAGGAGCAAACACATGCTTGAGATCAAGAACCTTCACGTGAAGCTGGAAGAAGAGGACAAGCAGATCCTCAAGGGCGTGGACCTGACCGTCGAGGCGGGCAAGGTGCACGCGATCATGGGTCCGAACGGGTCCGGGAAATCGACCCTCAGCTATGTTCTGTCCGGCAAGGACGGCTACGAGGTCACCGACGGCACC
>CAXICP010000600.1:0-1775 GCA_964022595.1 uncultured Salipiger sp. | reverse complement strand
GACGATGTCGTTTGGTGCCAGGTTCTTCACGATCCCCAGCGGTCGGGTAACGCTGACATGTTCGGCCTCGGCCTCGCCGAGACGCGCCGCGACGGCCGCACGCGCATCGCTGAGCTTCGGGCGGCGGCGGCCGGTGTTGTGGGCGTCGGTCGCGATCAGGTGGACGATGCCTTCGTCCAGCATCCGTTCGGGGATTTCCAGCCGCAGATCGCGCGGGATGATCGGGCGGAACTGCCCGGTCATGCCATAGGCGTGGGGCCGCGTGCGCCGGCCCAGTTCCAGCACGTCGCGAAAGCCCATGGTGGTGATCAGACCGGTCTTGCACAGCTGGCGTTCCAGCACCGCGTTGGTGGTGGTGGTGGTGCCATGCACGATAAGGTCCAGCGCGGCGGCATCCACATCCGCCGCGTCCAGCGCGGCAAGTACCCCGTGCGACTGGTTGTCCAGCGTCGTCGGCACCTTGGCAAGCTTCACCGTGCCCGCGCCGCTGTCGTAATGAACAAGGTCAGTGAAGGTGCCGCCCACGTCGATGCCGGCGAAGGTGCCGGTCAGGGTCGTTTCGGTCATCTGCGGGGCCTTTTCGGATTTATCTAGCATTCACAAAGCCCTGATCGCGCTGCGCACCTTGCCCGGCGTCGCGGGCAGGTGGTGGATGCGCGCGCCCGTGGCATGGGCGATGGCGTTCAGCACGGCGGGCGCGGTGGGGATCAGGCAATGTTCGCCTAGCCCCTTGGCGCCATAGGGCCCATGCGCATCGCCGCTTTCGATGATCAGCGTGTCAATCGGGGGCACATCGCCGATGGTGGGGATCAGGTAGTCGTGCAGGTTCTCGGTGCGACCGGGCAGGAATTCTTCCATCAGGGCAAGGCCGATGCCCTGCGCGACGCCGCCTTCGACCTGGCCTTCGACCAGCAGCGGGTTGATGGCCTTGCCCACGTCATGGGCGGCAACGATGCGGATCAGCCGGGTGGTGCCCAGCGCCAGATCGACCTCGGCCACGCACATCTGTGCCGCTGTACCAAACACCGCATAGGGGTCGCCCTGCCCGTTTTCATCAAGCGGCGTGGTGGGGGGATCGTAGCTTTCGACCGCCTCGATGACGTAACCTTCGCCCGCCAGCGGCACCTGCACCGTGGTCGCCCCGTCGGTCAGGCGCAGCCCGTCTTTCAGCAAGATCACCGCATCGTCGCCCACATTGCCAAGGCGCAGGATCTGCGCCCGCAGCGCTTCTCCGCACAGCCGCGCGGCATTGCCGGTGATGAAGGTCTGGCGACTGGCCGAGGTCTTGCCCGCGTCCGGCGTCACATCCGTATCCGGGCCAACCAGCGTCACGTCGGCGACCGACACGCCAAGCGCCTGCGCGAATATCTGGGTGATGACCGTGTTCGACCCCTGCCCGATGTCCACCGCGCCCTGATGCAGCATCAGCGTGCCCTCGGCGGTGATCCCGGCGCGGATGGTCGAGGGGTTGGAAATCGACGTATTGCCGCAGCCATACCACCCCGAGGCCACGCCCACCCCGCGCTTCACCCCGTCATGCGCGCCATTGAACGCCGCGCATTCCGCCAGCGCCGCGTCCCAGCCGGGTTTCAGCGCCTCAAGACAGGCGTCGATCGCCATGCCCTGGTCGAACACCTGCCCCGTGACGGTCGGATCGCCATTGCGCAGGCAGTTGCGCCGGCGAAATTCCAGCCGGTCGATGCCCAGCTTTTCCGCAAGCAGATCGTAAAGCTGTTGCTGCGCCACCGCCGATTGCGGCATGCCGAACCCCCGGA
>CAXICP010000599.1:0-1799 GCA_964022595.1 uncultured Salipiger sp. | reverse complement strand
GTCGCTGGCCGGGCTGCTGGTGCCGATCCCGCTCATGGCGCTGGATCTGCTGACCGGCGCCGTTCAGGCCTACATCTTCGCCATTCTCGCGCTTGTCTTCATCGCCTCGGCGATCGAGGACAGCGCCCCGCAGCAAAAGGAACCCGCCCCATGAGCTATATCGAACTGGCCAGCATCTGCGCCGCAGCCTTTGCGGTGGCCTTCGGCGCCCTTGGCCCGGCGCTGGCCGAGGGCCGCGCCGTCGCCGCCGCGATGGAGGCCATCGCCCGTCAGCCCGAAGCGGCGGGCACCGTGTCGCGCACGCTGTTCGTCGGCCTTGCCATGATCGAGACGACGGCGATCTACTGCCTTGTGATCGCGCTGCTGCTGCTGTTCGCCAACCCCTTCGTGCAGTGACGCCATGCAGTTCGACTGGGTGACATTCGGCTTCCAGATCGTCAACGTGCTGGTGCTGCTGGCGATCCTGCGCCGCTTCCTGTTTCGCCCGGTGGCGGACATGGTGGCGCGGCGGCAGGCAGACATCACCGCCGCGCAGGACGCCGCCGATGCCGCGCGCGCCCGCGCCGCCGAGCTGCAGGCAGACGGCCGCGCGGCGGTGCAGGGGGCGACCGATGCGCGCGCCGACCTGCTGGCAGCGGCGCAGGCTGAGGCAACGCGCCAGGGCGCGGGGCTGATCGCCGACGCGCGCGTCCGCGCCGATGCCATCGTGCAAGAGGCGCGCAAGGATGCCGCCCGCGTGATCGTCGATGCGCAAGGCGACACCCTGCGCCGCGCGCGCGATCTGGCCGAAACCATCGCCGCAAGGGCCCTGTCGGCGCTGCCCGCGCCGCCCACCGCCGAAGGCTTCGCCCACCGGCTGGCGCAGGAACTTGCCGCCATGCCCGGGGATCGGCGCGGCGCCATGCTTGGCGGCGCCGACCTGCGGCTGATCGCGCCCGCAAGGCCCGCGCCGGGCGAGCTTGCGCCGCTGGAACCGCTGGGCCTTGACCGCGCGCCCATCGATCTGGACCCGGCGCTGATCGCGGGGCTTGACCTGCTTTCAGCCGCGGGGCGGGTGCGCAATTCGCTGGCCCACGACCTTGACCGCATATCGGAGGCGCTGCGCGATGACGACCGATCCGGGGCTTGAAACGCTCAAGGCGCGCGTTGCCGCCGCCCATCTGGGACCGCAAGCGCGCGAGACCGGCAGCGTCGCGGCCATCGCCGACGGGCTGGCCAATGTCGCCGGCCTGCCCGGCGCCCGGCTGGGCGAGGTGCTGCTGTTTGACGGCGGCGCGCGCGGCTTCGTGCTGACCTTGGGCGAAACCGACCTTCAGGCGGCCTTTCTCGACCCCAGCGCCGCCATCGAGGCGGGCAGCGAGGTCACCCGCACGGGCGCCCTTGTGACGGTGCCGGTGGGCGATGCGTTGCTTGGCCGCGTGGTCGACCCGCTGGGGCGCCCGCTGGACGATCTTGGTCCCGTGACAGCCAGCGAGCACGCGCAAATCGAACGCGATGCGCCGGCCATCATCGACCGGGACTTCGTGACCGAACCGGTCGAAACCGGGCTGCTGGTGGTGGATGCGCTGTTCGCCATCGGGCGCGGCCAGCGCGAGCTGATCATCGGCGAACGGGGCACCGGCAAGACGTCGATCGCGGTGGATGCGATGGTGAACCAGAAACACAGCGACATCGTGTGCGTCTACGTCGCCATCGGCCAGCGCACCACCGCCGTGCGCCGGGTGATCGAGGCGCTGCGCGAAAAGGGCGCGTTCGATCGCACCATCGTCGTGGTCGCGCCCGCCACCGCCGAACCGGGG
>CAXICP010000598.1:0-1810 GCA_964022595.1 uncultured Salipiger sp. | reverse complement strand
GGAACAGATCTTTGCCCGGGTTTTTGGCCAAAGGCGATCCGGGGGGGGGGCGCCCGGGGGCGTTTGCCCCCGATCGCCGTTTTGCCGTTGCCCCATGGCGTGCTATGCTGGGCGCGCCACAACCGGAGGATGGCCCATGATCAAGACCCTTGCTATGACGGCGCTGCTTGCGTTTGCGCCCGTGGCCGCTCTGGCCTGTTCGGCCCATGAACAGGCCGCGATAAGCTGCGCCGACGGCATGTCCTATGATGCCGCCAGCCACAGCTGCAAGGCGGTTTCGGGCTGAACCAGACGCGCCGTCACCCGGGCGGGCCGTTTGCCGGGCCGCCCGGTCGTGAAAGTTTTCGTGGAAATCTTCGTCTCTGGGGAAGGCTTCGTTAACCTCGTCGGGATAGCTCTTGGTCGACAGAACAGGAGCGGTTCCCATGCAGTCACTTTCCCCCGTTGCCGCCCTTCCCGGGCCGGTGCTTGACCGACCCCCGCTGACAAGGCGCGCGAAGGCGGCGATCGTCGTGCAATTCCTTTTGAACGAAGGCGCCGACGTGCCCTTGTCGGCGCTTCCCGAGGATCTGCAGGGCGAGCTGACGCAGCAGCTTGGCCGCATGCGCTACGTGGATCGCGAAACGCTGAACGCGGTGATCCAGGAATTTTCCGACGAACTTGAAGCGGTCGGCATGTCCTTTCCCGGCGACATGGCCGGGGCGCTCAGCGCGCTTGATGGGCGCATCAGCCCCCGCACGGCGGCGCGGCTTCGCAAGGAAGCGGGGGTGCGCCAGACCGGCGATCCGTGGGAACGCATCAACAAGCTGGACGAGGAACGGCTTGCCGAACTGGTGGGCGGGGAATCGACCGAAATCGCCGCCGTGATGATGTCGAAGATCGAAACCGCCAAGGCCGCCAAGGTGCTTGCGCGTCTGCCCGGCGACCGTGCGCGGCGCATTTCCTATGCCATTTCGATGACGGGCGGCGTCAGCCCCGAAGCGGTCGATCGCATCGGGCTGAGCCTTGCGGCGCAGCTTGACGCCGAACCCGAGAAGGCGTTCGAGAAAAAGCCTGACCAGCGGGTCGGCGCCATCCTCAACTACGCCAACAGCGCAAAGCGCGACGAACTTCTCGACGGGCTCGAGGAAACCGACAAGGAATTCGCCGAAGCGGTGCGCAAGGCGATCTTCACCTTCGCGAACATCCCCGACCGGCTCAAGAAGGTGGACGTGCCCAAGATCGCCCGCGATGTGCCGGTCGAGTCGCTGACCGCGGCCATCGCCGCCGCCAAGTCGGAACAGGACATGGCCGCGGCCGATTTCCTTCTGGACAACATGTCCAAGCGCATGGCCGGCAGCCTGCGCGAGGAAGCGGCAGGCATGTCGATCAACGCGCGCAAGGGCGAGGCGGCCATGGGCCAGGTGGTGTCGGCCATTCGCGACCTTGTCGCCACGGGCGAAGTCGAACTGCGCGACCCCGACGACGAAGACGAATAGGCTTGGGTCCGGGCGGCAGCGCCCGGCCCACAGACCGTCGGGGCGCCGCCGCGCTGGGCGATGCGGTGCGCCGAAACCTCAGCCGGGGGCGATCGGCGCATTCACGGTTGCGTCCCCTCGCCCCGCGTGCTTCGTGCAAGGCGGACACGTGAAGAAGGTTTCCCGATGCTGCGCCGCCTTTATGACTGGACCATGTCGCTTGCCGATCACCCGCGGGCGCTTTGGGCGCTTGCCGCCGTCGCCTTCATCGAGGCTTCGGTCTTTCCGATCCCGCCGGACGTGCTGATGATCCCCATGGTGCTAGCGGCGCCGCGCCGGGCTTGGCTGATCGC
>CAXICP010000597.1:0-1813 GCA_964022595.1 uncultured Salipiger sp. | reverse complement strand
CCTTTTCCAGCGCGTCCAGCCGCGCCTTGAGCGCCTCGTTCTCTTCGCGGGCCTTTTGCGCCATGGCGCGCACCGCGTCGAATTCTTCGCGGGTGACGAAATCGCGATCCGCCAGCCAGCGGTCGATCATCGACTTCATCGCCGTCTCTGCCTCGGTCCGGGCGCCCTGCGCCACGCCCATGGCGTTGGTCATCAGTTGCGAGATATCGTCGAACACCTTGTTGCGCGTCTGCATGAAAGCCTCCTGATACGCTGTCGTGATCTATATGGGCCGTCCGGGGGCGCGGCTCAAGGTTGACTTCCCCGTTGGGTCCATATCAACCATGCGCCCATGATCGCAGCCATCCCCTTTCCCCCGCTCTCGCCCGAGCTTTTCTCGATCTCGGTCGGGGGCTTCGAATTCGCGCTTCGCTGGTACGCGCTTGCCTATATCGCCGGCATCCTGCTGGGCTGGAAGCTGGCGAGCGCCGCGGTGAAACGGGCCTCGCTGTGGCGGGGCGATGCGCCGCCCATGACCCCCGAACAGGTCGAACAGTTCGTGACCTGGGTGATCCTTGGCATCATTCTTGGGGGGCGGCTGGGCTTCGTGCTGTTCTATCAGCCGGGGTATTACCTGGCGAACCCGGGGCAGATCCTGATGATCAGGGAGGGCGGCATGTCGTTCCACGGCGGTCTGCTGGTCGTGGTGCTGGCGGTGCTGCTGTTCTGCCGCAGCATCAAGGCGCCGCTGGTGCCGGTGGCGGACATGATGGCGCTGGCCGTTCCGCCGGGGCTGTTGCTGGGACGGCTGGCGAATTTCGTCAACGCCGAGCTGTGGGGCCGGCCCACCGACCTGCCATGGGGCGTGATCTTTCCCGGCGAGGCGGCGCAGGATTGCGGCCAGCCGCTGGGGCAGCTGTGCGCGCGCCACCCCTCGCAGCTGTACGAGGCGGGGCTTGAAGGGCTGATCCTTGGCGGGCTGCTGATCTGGATGGTGTTTGCCGCGCGCGCGCTGAAACGGCCCGGCCTTGTGGCGGGGGTGTTCTTTACCGGCTACGGGCTGGCGCGTTTCGCGGTGGAATTCGCCCGGCAGCCGGACGCGCAGTTCGTGCCGCCCGGCAATCCGCTGGGGCTGGCGTGGCACGTCGAAGGCTGGGGGCTGACCATGGGGCAGATCCTGTCGCTGCCCATGATCGCGGTGGGCGCCGCGTTCCTGCTGGCGGCGCGGCGGCGCGCATGAGCACACCGCTGGCGCAGATCCTGCACCGGCGCATCGCCGCCGAAGGCCCCATGAGCATCGCCGAATACATGGCGCTGTGCCTGTGGCACCCGGCCCATGGCTATTACGCCACCCGTGATCCGCTGGGCGGGCAGGGCGATTTCACCACCGCGCCGGAAATCTCGCAGATGTTCGGCGAACTGATCGGGCTGAGCCTTGCGCAGTCCTGGATCGACCAGGGCCGCCCCGCGCCCTTCATCCTGGCCGTGCTGGGGCCGGGGCGGGGCACGCTGATGGCCGATGCGCTGCGCGCCATGCGGGCGGTGCCCGGCATGATCGACGCGGCGCGGCTGCACCTGGTGGAAGCTTCGCCCGCGCTGCGCGCCCGGCAGGCCGAACAGCTGGGCGCGGCGCACCCGGTCTGGGTCGACAGCCTTGCCGATCTGCCCGAGGCGCCGCTTTGGCTGGTTGCCAACGAATTCTTCGATGCGCTGCCGATCCGCCAGTTCCTGCGCGCGGGCGACGGTTGGGCCGAGCGCGTGATCGGCCTGCACGAGGGCGCGCTTGCCTTCGGGCTGACCGAACCCGCCCCCCAGGCCGCCCTTGCGCCCCTGC
>CAXICP010000596.1:0-1816 GCA_964022595.1 uncultured Salipiger sp. | reverse complement strand
GAGTTGCGGTTGTAGGTCACCACCGGCACGCTGCGCTGGTCGGGATCGGGGCGCCCGGCGGGCTTGAACCAGCTGAGCGCGACCTTCGGCAGATCGACGTTGTCGACGGTGTAATCCGAAATCGGCCCCATCAGCAGCGCCAGGTCGATGTTGCGTTCCAGCAGCTGCTGGCGCAGGTTCACCGACACGTCCACGACGATTTCGACCCGGATGCGGGGGTAGGCCCCGTAAAGCGCCGTAAGGAATTTCGGCAGCCACAGGTGCACGATGGTTTCCGCCACGCCGACGCGCAGCAGGCTGTCTTCGGCTTCGGCGGGGATGATGTCGGCCTTGATGCCTTCGACCAGGTCCAGGATCTTTTCGGAATAATCGCGCAGCAGGGCGCCCTTCTTTGTCAGGGTCACGCCGCGCTGCGCCCGGTCGAAAAGCCGCGTGCCCAGCGATTGTTCCAGCGCGGCGATGCGCCCCGAAACGGCGGGTTGCGAGATGTTCATCTCTTGCGCCGCGCGGCGCACGCCCCCAAGGCGCGACACCCACAGAAAGGTGATGAGTTGATCCAGCGTCACGGCGCAAGGTCCTTTTTCCCCAGGGGCGCAGGGTCGGTCGGTTCGCCAGCGCCCGTCATACCACGAACATCTGCCGGGGAAATTGCAGCAGGGGAAGGGCGCCGCCAGGTTCGACCAGCATCATCTCGCCAAGGGCGGCGCCGCCAAGCCCGGGCACGAACAGGTTGGGGTGCAATTCGAACATCATGCCCGCCGCGACCGGGATCGGCGGGGGGGCATCGGCGCGAAAGCCTTCGGGCCCCCAATGCTGGGGGAACTGGGCGGACAGGACCGGTTCCTCGTAGGACAGGCCAAGCCCGTGCCCGCCGCGAAACCGGCGCAGGCGCGGCCATTGCGCGGCGCGCGACAGCACGGCGCCAGACATGGCCTGTTCGGCGCCATGCACCGGGCGGCCCGGCGCCAGCGCGCCCTGCCCGGCGATCAGCGCGTCCTCGGCGATCTGCCACAGGGTTTCGTGTTCGGCGCGGGGCTGGCCCATCGCCCCCATGCGGATGCCATGCGCCCAGTAGCCTTCGACGGTCAGCGCGATGCCGAACAGCACCTGGTCGCCGCCCTGCGGCGGGCGGCGGTTTTCCTCGGGCCAATAGCGGGGGCGGTCGGCGATGGGGCTGACGGTCAGCCAGGTGCGGCAATATTCGGCGCCTTCCAGCCTGGCGTGGGTTTCCAGCCGGGCCTGGGTCTTCCAGACCGGATCGCCGCTGCGCAACTGCTGCGGCAACCGGTCGAACAGATCGTCGCAGATCGCCGCCCCGGCCTGCATCGCCGCGATCTCGGACTGGTGCTTGACCATCCTCAGGCGCGACAGGGCGGCATCGACCGGAACCAGCGTAGCGTCGCCAAGCGCCGCGCGCAGCGCCTGAAACGTGGCTTGCGGCATCTCGTCAAAGCCCACGGTCGCAAGGCGGCGGGCGCTGCCGATCCGCGCCGCGATGGCCGCGCCCCAGGCGCCGGCGGGCAGGGCAACCGCATCCAGCCCGGGCGGCGGCGCAAGGAACGGGCTGCCGATCAGCAGGCTGCACCCCTGCGGCGTCAGGATCGCAAGGCCCTGCGCCTCGTGGCTGTTCCAGCCGGTCAGGTAGCGCATGGCCCCGTGCGATGCGCTGCCCGCCCCAAGCGCATCGCCATAGCCGAACGCCCGCACGGCGTCCGGCGCATCATCCTGCAGCGCCTGCCACAGGGCGACGCGCCGCGCGGTGTGGTCATGGGGCGGGCGCTGCACCGGGGTCATGCCACGATGGGCAGGGTGCGGG
>CAXICP010000595.1:0-1819 GCA_964022595.1 uncultured Salipiger sp. | reverse complement strand
CCCCCCGCTGTTCGACTGGGCCGGGTCGCGCAACGTCGCCAGCCTTGGGATCGTCTGGCCGACGCCGCATGTCTTCTGGCAGTCGGGCATGCGGTCGATCGGCTACAAGGACGATCTGGTTCTGCCGATCCGCATCCACCCGCAGGGCCCCGGAGACATCCGGCTGGACACCGAAATGCAGATGGGGCTGTGCAAGGACATCTGCGTGCCGCACACGCTGCGGATATCGGCGGTGCTGAAGCCCAACTCGCGGCCCGACCCGATGATCGCCTCGGCGCTGGCATCGGTGCCGTTCACCGCCCGCGAGGCGGGGGTGGCCGGCGTGCGCTGCACCCTGGCCCCGGCGCGCGGCGGGATGACGTTGCGGGCCGAAATCCAGATGCCCCGCAGCGGCGGCGACGAGGACGCGGTGATCGAACCCGGCCTGCCCGAGGTCTGGGCATCCGAACCTTCGACCCGGCGCGACGGCAAGACGCTGATCGCCGAAAGCCGGCTTGTGCACATGGACGGCAAGCCCTTCATGATCGACCGCTCGCGGGTGCGGATCACGGTGCTGGGGCGCGATCACGCGGTCGACATCCAGGGCTGCGACGGCTAGCCGCGCCGCAGGTTGGTCTAGCCGCGCGCCCGGCGCGGCGGGTCGGTCTAGCCGCGCGCCCGGCGCGGCAGGGCGAAACTGACCAGCCACAGCAGCGCCACGAACACCGCGACTCCCGAAACGAAGGTGGCAAAGGCCCCTGCCATCGGGGACAGCCCGGCAAAGGGCGGCAGCACGGCGCCCGGCAGGTCCAGCGCAGCGGCGCCCATGGTCGCCGCCATCCACAGCAGAACCGCCCCGAACGCCGCCGTCAGCGACCAGCGCAGCCCCGCGCGCCGAAAGCGCAGGCCCCGGCGAAACGCCCCCAGCCGCAGCCCGATGTCGTGCTGCACCGCGATCAGCGCCGGTACCACCATCAGCACCAGCAGCATGCCGAAACCCAGCCCGTAGCACAGCGTGATCACCGTGGGCTTGAGGAACTGCGCATCGCTTGAACGCTCGTACAGCAGCGGCGCCAGCCCCATCACCGTGGTCGCCGTGGTCAGGAACACCGGCCGCAACCGGTCGGCGGCCCCGTCGACGATGGCCTGGAAAATCCCCCGGTCGGGCGCGTATTCGTCGATCTGCGTCACCAGCACGATGGAATCGTTGATGATGATGCCGGTCATCCCCAGCAGGCCGACCACGGTGAACATGCTCATCGGGACACCCCACTGGTAGTGGCCATAGACCGCGCCCACCAGCCCGAAGGGGATCACCGACATCACCACCAGCGGGCGCGTCCAGCTTGCGAACACCCAGGCCAGCACAAGGTAGATGCCCAGCAGCACCAGGATCAGCCCCGCCCGGGCGTCGGACAGGAATTCGCCTTCCTGTTCGGCAAGGCCCGACATGCGGTATTCCACCTGCCGCTCGGCGGCGATGGTGGGCAGAATTTCCTGCGACAGGGCCTGCATGATGTCGGCGGCGCGCTGCGGGTCGTCTTCGGAAATATCCCCGGTGACCGAGATCAGCCGAATGCCGTTTTCGCGCCGGATGGTCGAAAATCCGGTCTGGCGCGTGACGCTGACGATATCGGCCAGGGGCACATAGGCGCCATCGGGCGTGCGCATCTGCATCCTGTCCAGGAAATCCGCGGTCTGTTCGCTATCGGGCAGTTCGACGCGGATCTCGGCCGAGCGCGGCCCGTCGGGGAATGTCGCCGCCTCGATCCCCGCCAGCCGCTGGCGCAGCACCGTGCCCAGCTCGTCGATGGTGAACCCCAACGCATCGCCCTGCGGG
>CAXICP010000594.1:0-1820 GCA_964022595.1 uncultured Salipiger sp. | reverse complement strand
GCGGCGCGCCGAGGCGCAGGCCGACGCGGCGCAATGCCGGGCAAGCTATCCCGAAACGTGACCCCCTTGCTCGCGGCTAAAATATTTCGCCCGCACGGGTGTATCCCCCGGGAATTGCGCCTAGAAACAAGGCCCCGGCCCCAATCAAAGGACGTCAGCGGTGAGCGCCTCTGTATTCGAACATCCCTGGCTTTCAAGCCTTTTCGCAGATGAACAGATGGCTGCCCTGCTCGCCCCCGGGCGGCAGATGGCCCACATGCTGGCGTTCGAGGCGGCATGGTCGCGGGCCTGCGGCGCCTGCGGTCTGTTCGACGCCAAGGCCGCGCAAACCGCTGCCAGCGCGATCGAAGGCGCGCAGATCGATCTTGCCGAAATCGCGGCGCGCACCGCGCAGGACGGCGTTCCCGTGCCCGCGCTGTTGCGCCAGCTCAAGGCGATCGCGCCGGCTGAGGCGGTGCACAAGGGCGCCACGTCGCAGGATGTGATCGACACCGCGCTGGTGCTGATACTGCGCGAGGCTTCGCAGCTGATCGACGCCCGGCTTGACGCGCTGCTGATCGATCTGGAACAGCTTGAAACCCGCTTTGGCGATGCGCCCCTGATGGGCCGTACCCGCATGCAGGCGGCAACGCAGATCACCGTGCGCGACCGGCTGCGCGCCTGGTCGCTGCCGCTTGCGGCGCATCGCGACCGGATCGCCCGGCTGCGCCCGCTGGTCGAACGGGTCCAGATCGGGGGCGCGTCGGGGGACCGCAAGGCGCTGGGGGACAAGGCCGGCGCGGTGGTCGCGGATGTCGCCCGCCAGCTTGACCTCGCGCCCGCGCCCCATTCCTGGCACAGCACCCGCGCCGCCATCGTCGATCACGCATCGGCGCTGTCGCTGCTGTCCGGCTCGCTTGGCAAGATGGGCCAGGACGTCGCGCTGATGGCACAGCAGGGCCTGGACGAGATCACGCTGACCGGCGGCGGCGGATCATCCGCCATGCCGCACAAGCACAACCCGGTGCAGGCCGAACTGCTGGTGACGCTGGCGCGGTTCAACGCCACGCAGGTCAGCGCGATGCATCACGCGATGATCCACGAACAGGAACGGTCGGGCGCCGCCTGGTCGCTGGAATGGATGGTGCTGCCGCAGATGCTGATGGCCACCGCCCGGGCGCTGGCGCTCGGGCAGGAACTTGCGCGCTCCATCGGCGGGATCGGCAGCCGCTAGGCACGGGCGATCAGAACGGCAGGCCCACGTAATTCTCGGCCAGATCGCGCCGGGCGGTTTCCGAATGGGCCAGGTGATCCAGCGTCGCCTTGCGCATCCGGGCGGCGAAATCGTCTTCGCCGTCAAAGCGGTGCAGCATCTGGGTCATCTGCCAGCTGAAGCGCATCGCCTTCCAGATCCGCGCCAGCGCCCGATCGCCATAGGCGTCGATGCCCTGCTCGCCCTGCCCCTTGGCCGCCTGCGCGAGCGCCTCGTGCAGGTAGTAGACATCGGAAACCGCAAGGTTAAGCCCCTTGGCCCCGGTCGGCGGCACGATATGCGCCGCGTCCCCGACCAGGAACAGCCTGCCCCAGCGCAGCGGCTCGGACACGAAACTGCGCAGCGGAGCGATGCTTTTTTCGATGGACGGCCCGGTGATGAGCTTTGCCGCCGTGTCGGACGGCAGGCGGCGGCGGAAGGCCTCCCAGAACCTGTCGTCGGACCAGTCCTCGACCCGGTCGGACAGCGGCACCTGCACGTAATAGCGCACAAGGCTTTCGCTGCGCATGGACGCAAGGGCGAACCCGTCGGAGGAATTGCTGTAGATCAGCTCATCCGCGACCGGCGG
>CAXICP010000593.1:0-1820 GCA_964022595.1 uncultured Salipiger sp. | reverse complement strand
CGGGCATGATCCAGTCGAAATCGGGATCGCCCGTGCGCAGGAAATCCTCGTATTCCATGTAATCGCCGAAGGCGTCGACGCCGCCGTGGGGGTCGGCGACCTCGATCACGGTGGGCGCGGTGCCTTCCATCCGCTCGATCGCCTCGGCCAGGTGGGGGATGAACTGGGGGTCGCACAGCACCGCCCGCGCTTCGCCGTGATCAAGGATATAGGCGATGGTGTCCACGTCGAGCCGGGTGTTGATGGCGTTCAGCACGGCGCCGCAGGCGGGCACGGCGAAATGGGCCTCGGCCTGGGCGGGGATGTTGGGCAGGATGGTGGCGACCACATCGCCGGGCGCGATGCCGATGCGCGCCAGCGCCGAGGCCAGCTGGCTGACGCGGCGATGATACTGCGCGTAGCTCTTGCGGTGGGGGCCGTAGATCACCGCCGGATGGTCGGGCCAGATCTGCACCGCCCGCTTGAGAAAGGACAGGGGCGTCAGCGGCACGTAATTCGCGGCGCATTTCCCCAGCCCGGTTTCATTGGCAAGCCAGCCCATCGCCTCTCCTCCCGCGTGATGTTCTTCCCGCGATGACTATGGCGCCAAGCGCGCGCCCCGGAAAGCCCCGGAACGCGGGAAAGGGGGCGTTAGCGCACCGGGTCGAACAGCGCGCTGTCCAGAGAGCAATCGCGCACCACGTCCTGCCCGCAGGGCACCGGGTTCAGGTCGCGGGACAGGCACAGCCGCGCTTCCTGGATGCGCCCGTCGCGGCAGGTGATGGTCACCATGTCCGGCGTCAGGTCCTTGTTCGCCTTCAGGAACGCCTCTTCGATCAGCGATGCGGGCAGGGTCACGGCCGTTTCCAGTTTGCGCAGCACCTCGGGGCGGTTGACCTGTTCATAGGCGCGCCGCGACAGCGCGAAATAGTCCGGCGCCGAAAGGCCGCTGCACACGCCATGCTTGTTCCATTCGTGCCAGGCCAGCCCGGGGGTGCCCATGATGTCGGCCATCGCAGCTGTCATGGCGCGGCTGGGTGGGCGCTCTGCCGTGGGGCAATGCGCCGGGTAGCCGCGATGGTACTGCGGCCACAGCCCGTGCAGGATCCAGCCCAGCGGGCGGTCGCATTGCGGCGAGTCCCGCGCATCGCCTTCCAGCGCGCACCAGGTCGGGGACCAGCTGAGCGACAGAACGTAATAGTCGAATTCGCCCGAGGGCTCTCCGTCGGCCCGGGCCAGGCCCGCACACAGGATCAGCGGCAGCAGCCAACGCATTTTCTCTTCCCTCTCCAGCCTGATTTCACTATATAGCGCCCGAGTTCCCCGACAACGGTAACCGTCCCGGACAGCCATCCAGGACATCCCGGCCCCCCAAGGGTCTGGGGGCGGGGAAGAAGTTTTGCAAGGAGACTTGAACGATGGCCAAACTGCTGCACCCCAAGGCGACCGCCGTCTGGCTGGTCGACAATACCACGCTGACCTTCAAGCAGATCGCCGATTTCACCGGCATGCACGAGCTGGAAGTGCAGGGCATCGCCGATGGCGACGTCGCGGCCGGCGTGAAAGGGTTCGACCCTGTCAGCAACAACCAGATCGAACAGTCGCAGATCGACCAGGCCGAAAAGAACCCGCTTGCCAAGCTCAAGCTGAAGTACAACGCGGCGGCGGTCGACGAGGACAAGCGTCGCGGCCCGCGTTACACCCCGCTGTCCAAGCGCCAGGACCGGCCCAACGCGATCCTGTGGCTGGTCAAGTTCCACCCCGAACTGACCGACGGGCAGATTTCCAAGCTGGTGGGCACCACCAAGCCGACGATCCAGTCGATCCGCGAGCGCACCCAC
>CAXICP010000592.1:0-1835 GCA_964022595.1 uncultured Salipiger sp. | reverse complement strand
GCGCTGAACAGCAGGTCGGCAAGGTCGGGCCAGGTGTCCTGCGCCCGGTCAAGGTGGTGGATACGCCCCGCCATGGCGTCAAACGCATCGCACAGCGCCCCCAGCAGCCGCGCATCATCCAGCGCGCTTACCGGGCCGTCCGGCAGCGCATCGGCAAGCCGCGCCGCCGTTGTGCGCAGGTACTGGAACAGGCGCGCCAGTTCGGCGCGCGCCTCTGGGCAAATCGCAGCGGCGGCGGGCGCAGGTTCTGCAATCGCCATCCCTGCACCCGGGCGCCGCTGGATATCCGACTGCTCGCTCATGGCACCGCCTCCTGTTTCCGGGGTGGCTTGGGTCCGGCACGTTCACCGTGAACAGACCAGCCGCGACCGGCGGGGCGGTGGTGGAATTGAATCCGAAATGTGTCTCTTGGGCCGAATACGTTTCGAGTTTTAACGGCCCGATCAGTCCATCGACTTGACCGACGCGGCAGCTTCGCCGCGCACCCAGTAGCCGGCGGCCTTGAGCCAGGGCAACGGATGCCCCTGCGCCAGCAGCGCCTCGCGCAGGGCGCGCGCAACGCCCGCCTCGGCCGCGATCCAGGCAAAGCTGCGCGCCGGCAGATCGCCGGGCAGCGCGGCGATCAGCGGCGCCGGGTCTGTCGATGCATTGGCGGCGCGGTGGACCCAGCGCAGGTCAAGCGCGGCGCAGCTTTCCAGCGGGTATTCCTCGGCCGGGCCTTCGACGGCGACGATCACGGTGGCGCCGGTGCCCTCGGGCAGTTCCTCAAGGCAGCGGGCAGCGCGGTTTCGTCGCCGATCAGCAACCAGTGGTCGATGTCCCCTTCGATGACCACCGAGCCGCGCGGCCCGCCGATGGTGACGGTGTCGCCGGGCCGGGCCGCGCGGGCCCAGTCGGCGGCGGGGCCACCCGGATGGTCGAAGACATCGACGATCAGCGCGTCGTCGTCGAAGGCGCGCGGCGTGTAATCGCGCCCCGCCGATCCGCCCTGCCCGTCCGAAACGAACAGCTTGAAGTGATCGTCGGGCGCGGTGCTGGTGAACCCCTTCAGCTCGGGGCCGGTCAGCGCAAGGCGGATCATCTTCGGCGTCAGGCGCGTGCTGCGCGCCACGGTGAGGGACCGGCGGACAAGGTCGTGTCGCTGGCGGGTGATGCGGGGAAGATCGCGGGTGTCGGTGGTCATGACATCGTCCTTGGGATCGGGCGGCGCGGAACGATGCGCCGCGACGCCGGGGTTGCGCCCGCGCGCGGGCCTGTGCAGGGCGGCGCCCCGGCGAATACCGTAGTCAATCTGTCGGGTTAGCCGCCAGCCCCCGCGCGCGCCCTCACGCCATCGTGAGCGGCGCGCCTAGCCCAGTTCCATGGTGGCGATGGCCTGCTGGCTGGCACCGCTTTCAGGCGCGGAGCCTCGGTACATTCGCGCGGTGGCGAAGGTTTCCGCGAACCCCTGCGCCGTCAGCGCGGCTTCGAACCCGGTGGCGTGTTCGGGCAGATCGATGATCGCCCGCCCGGGCGGCAGTTCGGCCAGGGCGGCGCGCGCCAGCGTCATCGCCTCGTCAGGCGTGGGCGCCACGACGGGGCCGATCTTGATCCCATCGCGGCACTGGCGCGCGGTGACAAAGCCCCCATCGCTGCGCAGGCTTACCCGGTCGGGCCCCGGCGCGATCCAGCTGCGCAGAAAGGCCGGGCGGGCGTAGCCGCAGGCAGCGGCATCCAGCGCCAGGATGGCGGGTGCGTCTTCGGGGCGCAGCCGGCGCACCGCCGCGCTTGGGGCCGGGGCAAGCGCGCCTTCGAAGCGCCGCGTCGAGCCCGCGCGCAGAAAACCGGAGCGCGCA
>CAXICP010000591.1:0-1838 GCA_964022595.1 uncultured Salipiger sp. | reverse complement strand
GCGGACATCATCCACACCGACACCGTGCAAAGCCACGCCAACATCCGCGCGGGCGCGCCCGTCTATATCACGCTGGACATCGACGCCTTCTGCCCGTCCATCGCGCCCGGCACCGGCACGCCCAGCCACGGAGGGTTCCTGTATTACGACGTGCTGGAGCTGCTTCAGCAGGTGACGCGCGCCCATGATGTCGTCGGCATCGACCTGGTCGAGGTGGCGCCCGATTACGACCCCAGCGGATCGACGTCGATCCTTGCGGCGCAGGTGCTGATGAACCTGCTGGGCTTCGTCTTTCATGCCCGCAAGGCGGGCGCCTGAGGCCGCGCGCCAGGCGCTCGCGCAACGACGGGCGGTGAAATCGGCCGGGGGGCGCGCAAATCGCTTGCCCCCCGCGCAAGGGTCGTGACAGCCTGCGCTTCGAGCAGTCACCGACAGCAGAGAGCCAAAGGCCCATGTCGCTACCCCTTGCCGGCGTCACGATCGTCGATTTCACCCGGATCCTGTCCGGCCCCTTTGCCACCATGATCCTAGCGGACCTTGGCGCGGCGGTCATCAAGATCGAACGCCCCGGCAGCGGCGACGGCGCGCGCGCGCTGCCCCCGCTCAAGGATGGCAAGTCGGGCTATTTCGCCGCCGTGAACCGGGGCAAACGCTCGCTGGCGCTGGATTTCGATGTCGACGCCGACCGCGCCCTGCTGGACCGCATCATCGCGCGCGCCGATGTGCTGGTCGAGAACTTCCGCCCCGGCGTGATGGACAGGCGCGGGCTGGGCTGGGACGTGCTGCACGCGCGCCACCCCGAACTGATCTATGCTTCGGTCACCGGGTTCGGCCAGACCGGACCGGACGCGCGGCGCGCCGCCTATGACGTGATCGTGCAGGCCCGGGCCGGGCTGATGGGCCGCACCGGCACGCCCGACACCCCGCGCCGCGCCGGCAGCAGTTTCGGGGATCTGTCCGGCGGCATGTTCCTGGCCCAGGGCATCCTTGCCGCGCTGTACGACCGCGCGCGCACCGGGCTGGGGCGGCGGGTCGATGTGGGCATGCTGGATGCGCAGCTTGCGCTGATGGAACAGGCGGTGCCGCAGGAGGCCATCGCCGCGACGCCCCCGCCGCACCCCAGCCGGCACCCCACCATCGCCCCTTGCGAGGCGATCCTTGCCTCGGACGGCCCCTTCGTGCTGGCCGCCGGCACCGAGGCGCAGTTCGAACGGCTGTGTCTTGTGCTGGACCTGCCCATCGCGGGCGATGCCCGCTTCGCGGACAACGCCGCACGGCTGGCCAACGCGCGCCTGCTCAAGCGGCTGATCGAGGCGGTCACGCTGGATCACACCCGCAGCCACTGGCTGTCGCGCATGACGGCGGCGGGGGTGCCCTGCGCGCCGATCCAGATGATGGACCAGGTGATGAAGGACCCGCAGCTTGCGGCGCGCAACATGATCGTCGACGTGCTGGACCGTTACGGGCGCGCCAGCTTCAAGGCGGCGGGCAATCCCATCAAGATGTCGGGCATGGAAGACCCGCCCGCGCGCCCCGCCGCCCCCGAGCTTGACGGCAACCGGGCGGACATCCTGCGCTGGCTGGACAAGGGTTGACCAAGGCGCCCGGCGTTGCCGCCCGGCGCGCGCGATCAGTCCGCCTGCGCGTCGGCGCGCGACTTGCCGCTGGCCTGCTGCGCCAGCGTGGCGGCCATGAACGGATCAAGATCGCCGTCCAGAACCCCTTGAGTGTCGCTGGTTTCATGGCTGGTGCGCAGGTCCTTCACCATCTGGTAGGGCTGCAGCACGTAGGACCGGATCTGGTTGCCCCAGCCCGCATCGCCCTTGTTTTCATGGGCT
>CAXICP010000590.1:0-1842 GCA_964022595.1 uncultured Salipiger sp. | reverse complement strand
CTATGCGGGGGTGCTGTTCCTGGCCGCCGCGCCCACAGGGGCGGCGCTGACGGCGGGCGCGGCGGCGGGCGGCGCGGCGGCCATGGCGGTGCTGACCGGGGCGGTGCTGGGCCGCGCCGCCCGCCCCGAGCGGCTGTTGCTGGCCGGGGTCGCCGTGTCGTCGCTTGCCGCGGCCATGCTGTCGGCGCTGATGGCCGCGGGCACGGCGCAAAGCTTTGCGGTGCTGGCCTGGCTGTCGGGGTCGACCTCGGCGCTGGGGCCGACGGGGGCGGCGCTGCTGCTGGCGCTGCTGGCCGCCCTGTGCGCTGGCGCCGCCGCGATGCACCGCTGGCTGACCATCCTGCCGCTGGGCCCGGATGTGGCCCGCGCGCTTGGCCTGCCGCTGACCCGCGCCACGCTGGCCGTCATCGCGCTGGCGGGGCTGGCGACCGGGGCGGCGACCATGCTGGTCGGCCCTCTTAGCTTTGTGGGGCTGATGGCCCCGCACACCGCGCGCCGCCTGGGCCTGACGCAGGCGCGCGATCACCTGCTGGGCAGCGCCGCCATCGGCGCCGCGCTGATGCTGGCGGCCGATTTCGGCGCCCGCATGGCCAGTTTTCCCTATGACCTGCCGCTTGGCCTGTTCGCGTCGCTTCTGGGCACGCCCTGGCTGATCTGGCTGATGCTGAGGCGCCCCGCATGACAGCTCTTTTCGCGCTGAAAAACCTGCGCCTGACCGTGCCGGGCCGCACCCTGCTGGACGGGCTGACACTGGATCTGCCGCCGGGCAAGGTGATCGGCCTGATCGGGCACAACGGGTCGGGCAAGTCGACCCTGCTGAAACTTCTGTCGCGCCAGATCCGCCCCGACGCGGGCGAAATCCGGTTTCACGGCTCCCCCCTGCCCGACTGGGCGCCGCGCGAGCTGGCGCGCAATCTCGCCTACCTGCCCCAGACCCTGCCCCCGGCCGAAGCGCTTACGGTGCGCGAACTGGCCGCGCTGGGGCGCTATCCCTGGCACGGCGCACTGGGGCGCCCCGGCCCGCGCGACATTGCCGCCACGTCCGGCGCGCTGGACGCCTGCGGGCTGACCGCGCTGGCCGAACGCCGCGTCGACACCCTGTCGGGCGGCGAGGCACAGCGCGCCTGGCTGGCCATGCTGGTCGCGCAGGACGCCGGCACCCTGCTGCTGGACGAGCCGATTTCCGCGCTGGACATCGCCCAGCAGGTCGAGGTGCTGTCCCTGATCCACGCCCTGCCCCGCGACAAGGGCCGGTCGGTGATCGCCGTGCTGCACGATCTGAACATGGCGGCGCGGTTCTGCGACCATGTGGTCGCGCTGCGACACGGGCGCGTCGTCTTCCAGGGAAGCCCCGGCGCGCTCATGACGCCGGCGCGTCTTTTCGATATCTACGCCGCGCGGATGGAGGTGATGACCCGCGCCGACGGCACCCCCGTCGCCCTGCCTCTTTGACCCCAGCCCACAGCCAAGGCCCCTTACATGCTTGCCCAGTTCTTCGACTACTACCGCCCGCACATGCGGCTTTTCTGGCTCGACTTCGGCTGCGCCGTGCTGTCGGGCCTGTTCGAACTTGCCTTCCCGCTGGCCATCGCCGGGTTCATCGACCACCTGCTGCCGCAGGGCGACTGGGGGCTGACGGTGATCGCATCGGTGGTGCTGGTCGTCATCTACCTGGTGAACGCCGGGCTGATGGTGGTGGTGATCTACTGGGGCCACATGCTGGGCATCAACATCGAAACCGAAATGCGCGCGCGGGCCTTTGCCCACCTGACCCGGCTGGGCTGGGGCTGGTTCGACCGGGCCGAAACCGGCAAGCTGGTCGCCCGCGTCACCCGCGACCTT
>CAXICP010000589.1:0-1845 GCA_964022595.1 uncultured Salipiger sp. | reverse complement strand
TAGGTGTCGATCAGCACGATGTTGTTGTTCACCACGATCCCGGCCAGCGCCACGACGCCGGTGCCGGTCATGATGATGCTGAAGGTCTGATCCAGCACGAGCATTCCCAGGAACACGCCCGCCGTCGACAGCACCACCGCCAGCAGCACCAGCACCGCGTTGTAGAAGCTGTTGAACTGCGCCAGCAGGATGATGAACATCAGCGCTAGCGCGGCGGAAAATGCCTGCGCAAGGAACGCCTGGCTGTCGGCTTCCTCTTCCTGATCGCCGGTCCATTCCCAGCTGACGCCGGCGGGCAGGGGAGATGTTTCAAGCCAGTCGGTCAGGGCGGCGATGCGTTCATTCGCCGTGACGGGGACCGGCTGCGCGCTGGCGGGCACATCGCCCTGCGTCACCGCGTAGCGCGTGCCGCGCAGCACCAGCGCGCCCCCGGCATCCTCGCGCCCGTAGCCGACGGTTTCGCCGGCGTCGGTGAATTTCACCAGTCCTTCGATGTCGAAATGGCGCTTCTGGTCGACGCGGTTGATCTCCGCCAGCTTGGCAACGGGGCGGCGGGCGATGAAATTGGACAGCGGCACCAGCCCGTCCGCCGTGCGCACCTTAAGCGAATCAAGCGTGGACAGCGCGCGGTCGGCTTCGGGCAGGCGCACGCGGATGTCGATTTCCTCGTCCGAGCTGTCGACCCGCATGGTGTCCAGCGTCAGGCCGCGCGTGACCAGCTGCACCATGGCGCCCACGGTGGCGACATCGGCGCCGTACCGTCCGGCCTTTTCCACGTCGACGTCGATCTGCCAGTCGATGCCGGGCAGGGGGCGGGTGTCTTCGATCAGCCGCAGACCGGGCAGGGCGTCGAACCGGGCGCGCGCCTGCGCGGTGGCGGCCAGCAGCGTATCCCAGTCGCCCGATTTCAGCCGCAGATGCACCGGCTTGGCCGAGGCGGGGCCCATGGCAAGGTCGAGGATCTCGATTTCGATCCCGGGCAGGGATGACAGCGCCTCGGTCAGCTCTTCAAGCACCAGGTCGCCATCCAGTTCGGGGCGGTCGCGCCGGTTTTCCCAGGGTACGATTTCCAGCTGGATCTGCCCGACCACGTCCTTGGGCGGCTGCGCGCCGCCGGTGTTCGAAGACAGTCCGCCGTCGCCGGCAAAGGCAAAGGCCGTTTCGATCCCCGGATGGGCCAGCACGATGGTTTCGGCCCGTCGCACCAGCGCATCCTTTTCCGCAAGGCTGAGGTTGCCGCGCGCGCGCACGTAGACGATGGCCTGTTCAGGTTCGGATTCGGTGAAGAATTCCGTGCCGTTGTTGTTCTCGCCGTAATAGCCGAAGACCGACACGACGAAGAAGATCACGGTGCCGATGGTCACCAGCGGCATCACCGGGTTGCCCGCCACAAACGCGATGGCGCGCCCGAACAGCGTGCGCCGATACGCCCCACGGATGCGCTTGCGCCGGTGTTCGATGCGCGCCGCGTCCAGCGTGATCGATGCCATGGCGGCAAAGAGCAGGAACAGCGCGATGCCCGGCAGCCAGCGCTGCCAGCCCATATCGGCGGGCATGGCAAACAGGAACGACGGGTTCAGCACCATCATCGCCCCGATGAACATGCCCAGCAGGGCCAGCGGCACCAGCGCGGCGCGCATCCACCAGCGCGGCAGCGCGCGGCGCAGCGCCTCGCCCTTGTGGTGCAGGGCGGGCGAACACCGGCCCGACACGCCGCCCATGACCGGCAGGTAGATCAGCGCCACGATCAGCGATGCCGACAGCACGAAGATCAGCGTCACCGGCAGCATTCCCATGAACTGCCCCGGCACGCCCGGCCAGAACAGCATGGGCAGGAACGCGCAA
>CAXICP010000588.1:0-1859 GCA_964022595.1 uncultured Salipiger sp. | reverse complement strand
GCGCTGCTCAGCTACGTCAAGGCGTTGTCGCAGCCCTATGGCCCCAAGGGCGTGCTGGTGAACGCGGTGATGCCCGCCTTCATCGAAAGCCCGATGACCGATGGGATGATGGAAAAGCGCGCCGAATCCCTTGGCGTGTCGAAAGACGAGGCGATCAAGGGTTTCCTGGACGAGGAACGCCCCTACCTGACGCTCAAGCGGCGGGGCAAGGCCGACGAGGTCGCGGCCGCGGCGGCTCTGCTGTGCTCGGACCGGGCCAGCTTTACCAACGGATCCGCCTGGCGGGTCGACGGCGGCGCGGTCGCCGCGATCAACACCTGACCCAGCGAAAAGGAGACAGATCATGAAGGATCTCGACGATTTTCTGCCCGACCCCGAATATATCGATGACGAATACAAGGGGTCCGGCAAGCTGACGGGCAAACGCGCCCTGATCTCGGGCGGCGACAGCGGCATCGGGCGCGCCGTCGCGCTGCATTTCGCCCGCGAAGGCGCGCGCGTCGCCATCCTGTACAACAGCGCCGAGAACAAGGCCGAAGAGACCCGCAAGGGGATCGAAGCCGAGGGCGCCGAGGCGCTGGTGATGCAGACCGACGTGTCCGACCGCGCCGCCTGCGACGCCGCCGTGCAGCGCGTGGTGGATGCCTGGGGCGGCATCGACGTGCTGGTGAACAACGCCGGCATGCAGAAACCCTATGACGATCTGTCCGAAGTGGACGATGCCGACTGGCGCACGCATTTCGCGGTGAATATCGACGGGATCTTTTACCTGACCCGGGCCGCGCTGCCCCACATGGAAAAGGGCACCAGCATCATCAACACCAGTTCGATCAACGCCTTTGTCGGCAATGACACGCTGCTGCCCTACACCACCACCAAGGGCGCGATCGTCAGCTTTACCCGTGCGCTCGCCAAGCAGCAGATGGGCCGGATTCGCGTGAACGAGGTGGCTCCGGGGCCGATCAACACCGACATCCAGTCGGTGTTCGCGGATTTCGACGAAGAGATCCTGCGCAACATGGCCGCCCCCATGGGGCGCGTGGGCCAGCCGCGCGAGGTTGCGCCGGCCTATGTCTTTCTTGCCAGCCGCGACGGGTCTTTCGTCACGGGGCAGACGCTGCACGTCAACGGCGGCATGATCTGCAACGGCTGACGCAAACACGGCGGCGCCCTGTTGTCGGGGCGTCGTTTTTTTATCGAAGCGGGGGAAGGAGCGGCGGCGATCCCCAGGGAGGAGGAGAGGAGATCGCCGCCAATTTCCGGGGTTCAGGGAGGAGGAGAAAACCCCAGGAAACTGTGTGGCACCATCGGCGCCTTGAAATCACCCTAGCCCATGCTGCAACGCAGCGCAATTGCTGCATGTGCAAAGCAGAGATGCATCTTTCGCATGGCTTTGCCCGATGCCCCGGGGCACGCACCGGCAGGGCAGGGGGGGCGCGCTGGCCCTTGACGCGCGCGCCCCGCGCAGAAACAACAGGGCCAGCCCCCGGCGCGCCAACAGGAGACGCCCCATGAAATTCCGCTTTCCCATCGTCATCATCGACGAGGATTTCCGATCCGAGAACACCTCGGGCCTTGGCATCCGCGCGCTTGCCGATGCCATCGAATCCGAAGGATTCGAAGTGCTCGGCGTGACGTCCTATGGCGATCTGTCGCAATTCGCCCAGCAGCAAAGCCGCGCCAGCGCCTTTGTGCTGTCGATCGACGACGAAGAATTCAGCCCCGGCCCCGATCTGGACCCGGCTGTGCTGCACCTGCGCGAATTCATCGAAGAAGTGCGCTGGAAGAACGCCGACGTGCCGATCTATGTCTACGGCGAAACCAAGACCTCGCGCCACTTGCCCAACGACATCCTGCGC
>CAXICP010000587.1:0-1859 GCA_964022595.1 uncultured Salipiger sp. | reverse complement strand
CCGGTTCAGCACGGTGCCAAGCAGGGGCGTGTCCTTGCCAAGGCGGCGTTCGACCTCGCGGATTTCCTTGTCGGTGGTCAGCCCGCCGCCGACCACCAGAAGCACGCCGTCGAACAGCGGGCGAAAGGCGATCACGTCATCCGACACCAGCGCGGGCGGCAGGTCGAACAGCACCACGTCGGGGGCCAGCCGCTGTTCCATCCGGTCCAGCGCCTGCGCGGTTTCGGGCGATTGCAGCAGTTCCGACGCATAGGGTTCGACCCGCCCGTTGAACCCGAACGCCACATTCGGCCCGGCGTCGATCCCGTTGTCGGCCATGCGGCGGAAATGGGTTTCGGGCGCGATCTGCCCGCGCAGCACGTCGCCCATGGACCCCGGGTCGGCAACGCCCATGACCTTGTGCAGCGTGGGGCGCCGCAGGTCGCAATCGATCAGCAGCGCGCGGCAGTTCTGCTGGCGCGACAGCGAAATCGCGAGGTTGGCGGCGGTAAATGTCTTGCCGCAATCCTTGGTCGGAGAGGTGATCGCCACGCGCCGCCAACCATGTTCGGCCAGCGCCTGAAGCAGGCGCGTGCGCAGCACGTCAAAGGCGGCATGGGCCGGGTCCTTGCGCCCGGCGGTGACGATGCGGTTGCGCTAGAGATGGCAGGCGTTGACGGAAGAAGCCGGAAGGTGCGACCAGGCGGTGTCGGCGGGGGGCGGGGTGGCCTTGGCAGAGGGCGCTTGCGGGCGATCCACGACCCCGGCAAGCACAGGGCGCAACGGCTGTTCCTGCGCGCCGATCTCGGCCGAAAGCGGGTTGCGCCGGCGGAACTTGCGCACGTCGGTCATGCGCCCGCCCGCGCGTCATTCGAACAAATTGCCATGGCCTTCGACATCCGTCTGCCTGCCTCTTGAAGAATGGTCCGGAAGCCCGAGATTTCCGGTGTTGCCCGTGCCCCGGTTCCCAACCAGCCACAGGATTCTGTCAGGAATGAGGATCAATAAAGGGCATTGTTTACCAGCCCGTTACCCCGCGCCCGGCGCGCCCCGCACCAAGGTCACAGGCCGAACAGGTTGGCGCTGCCGATGGCCTTGTCGATAAAGGCCGCGCGGTCCGTTTCGGGTGCCCAGCCAAGCGCGGCCCTGGCGCTGGAGTTGTCGAACCGTGAGAAATGCGCCCGGCTTTGCCAATCCGCCAGCGACGGGCGGACCAGCCCGGGCTTGCGCAGCGCGTGCTTCTTCAGCGCGTATTTCACCGCGTCCGACAGGTAGAACGCCGTAAGGTTGCCGCTGTCGACGCGGATGCGCGCGCCAAGCCGGTCGTGGATGGCGTCGAAATAGCCCCGCGCCGACAGCATCGGCTCGCCCACCAGGTTGAAGCTTTGCCCCACGGCGGACCGGCGCGCCGCCATGCGCACCAGCCCGTCGACCACGTCGTCGATCAGCACGAAGGGCAGGATGTTGTCGCCCGGCCCCCAGATCCGCACGGCCCCGGCGCCGTGCCAGCGCCCGATTCCCCAATGCTGCAACGGTCCGCCATGGCCCACCACGATGCCCGGGCGCGCGATGGTCAGCGGCAGGCCGCGTTCGCGCCGCAGCGTCATCAGCTGGCGTTCGCATTCGGCCTTGGACCGGGCGTAAAGGTTGCGGTCGGTCATGTCGTCGGCAAAGGGGGTGGATTCGGTGATGACCGCATCGCGCCGCGACATGTCGTAGGATGCGATGGTGCCGGTGTAGACCAGCCGTTTCACCCCCGCCCGCTCGCAGGCCATGCCGATGCGGGTCGCGACGCCCACGTCATTCATCAGCGCATCGGCCCAGGTCTTGTCCATGGATTTGGCAAGGTTGAACACCACGTCGATGCCCTGCATCGCCTC
>CAXICP010000586.1:0-1860 GCA_964022595.1 uncultured Salipiger sp. | reverse complement strand
CGGCTGGCGGATCGACCCGCCGGTGACGGTGCCGGTCGCCGCAAGGCACAGGTGCGCCGCCACGGCGGAGGCCGACCCGCCGGACGAGCCGCCCGGCGTCAGCGCCGTGTCGTCATTGCCGCGCCGCCACGGGTTCACCGCGTTGCCGTAGACGCTGGTTTCGTTGGACGAGCCCATGGCGAATTCGTCCATGTTCAGCTTGCCCAGCATCACGGCGCCCGCGTCGAACAGCTGGCTGGTGACGGCGGATTCGTATTGCGGCCTGAACCCTTCAAGGATGCCGCTGGCGGCCTGGCTGGGCACGCCCTTGGTGCAGAACAGATCCTTGATCCCCATGGGAATGCCGCACATGGCCGGCGCGTCGCCCGCCTGGATGCGCGCATCGGCGGCGCGGGCCTGTTCCAGCGCGATCTCGGGGGTCTTGTGCACGAAGGCGCCAAGCGCATCGGCGCCCTCGATGGCCGCAAGGCAGGCTTCGGTCAGCTCGGTGCTGGTGACTTCGCCGGCGCGCAGCGCATCGCGGGCCTGCGCCACCTTCATCCTGGTCAGATCGGTCATTCCACCACCTTCGGCACGGCAAAGAACCCCTCGCGGGCATCGGGTGCGTTCGACAGGACCTTGTCCTGCATCCCGCCATCGGTGACGCCGTCGACCCGCCGCTTGAGCCGCATCGGCGTGACCGACACCATCGGTTCGACGCCTTCGACGTCGACCTCGTTCAGCTGCTCGATGAAATCGAGGATGTTCGAGAATTCCTGGGCGAGTTCTGGCAGGTGATCGGATTCGACGCGGATGCGTGCGAGCTTTGCCACCTTGGCGGCGGTGCCGGTGTCGATCGACATGGGCGCTTCCCTTGTCCGTGAGGTTTTGCCCGCTTTACCGCCCGACGCGCCGGGCCGCAAGCTTCGGGCGCGCGGGCGGGGGTCATTCCAGTTCGTAAGGGATCACGCCGCGCCGTTCGGGGTGGATCGACAGGCGCCGTTCCAGCGGCGGGACGGACCGCTGGTGGCAGTTGGTGCGCTCGCAGATGCGGCAGGAAATGCCGATGGGTTCGAAGGCGCCGTCGCGGGCCAGGTCCAGCCCGTCGGCATAGACCAGCGCGCCGGCGTGTTTCACCTCGCACCCAAGCGCCATGGCATAGCGGCGCACGGGCGCGTTGAAATGCCCGCCGCGCTTGGTCACGTCGCGGGCCAGCAGCACGTAGCGCGCCCCGTCCGGCGTTTCGGCCAACTGGCGCAGGAACAGCCCCTGCGTTTCAAAGGCGCGGTGCACGTTCCACAGCGGGCAGGCGCCGCCGAAGCGGGCAAACTGCAGGCGCGTGGCGGAATGGCGCTTGGTGATGGTGCCGGCCTGATCCACGCGGGCAAAGAAGAACGGGATGCCCTTGGCGCCGGGGCGTTGCAGCGTCGACAGCCGGTGCGCCACCTGTTCGATCGACGCCCCAAAGCGCGAGGCCAGCCGTTCCAGGTCGTGCCGCGTTTCCTGCGCCGCTGCGAGAAAGCGGCGATAGGGCATCAGTGCGGCCCCGGCGAAATAATTGGCCAGCCCCAGCTTGGCGATGGCGCGGGCGGCATCGGTGTGAAAGCGCGCAAGGTCCAGCGTCGCCTCCAGCAGGTCGTTCTGGCGCAGCAGCGCGACCTGCACCAGCAGCTGGAACGCCTGCGTCTGGGGCGGCACCAGCCCCGAGATCGTCAGCTTGCGCGCCTCCTTGTCATAGCTGCGCAGCGCTGTTCCCTGCGTCATCTCGACGGTGATTCCGCGGTTCTGAAGGTGCGAGATGACCGCCGTGCGGGTTTCCCCCGACAGTTTGCCGGCGAAATGTTCGGCGGCGCGGTCCACCGCGTCCAGATAGTTGTCGCA
>CAXICP010000585.1:0-1868 GCA_964022595.1 uncultured Salipiger sp. | reverse complement strand
CGAAGTAGGCTTCTGTCTCGGTTGATGGGCAATGGGCGTCAACCGAGACACAATCGCAAAGCTCGTTCGTATTTTAGACGCTGCTTTACGCACTCCGCGCGAAGCATCTTCAATAACCGCGAGGGGCTGGACTTCGCGCTAACCTTCTGAAATTCATGGAAAACGTGCTCGCACCTCGACCTCAGCACGCGAAATACTATGAGCGCGGCGAAAAACTACGCGCGCGCCTACAACCCCTCAGAAATCCAGGTTCTCCACGCTCAGGGCGTTCTGCTGGATGAATTCGCGCCTTGGTTCGACGACGTCCCCCATCAGCTTGGTGAAGATGTCGTCCGCCTCGGCCATGTCGTCGACGCGCACTTGCAGCAGGGTTCGCGCGTCGGGGTCGAGGGTGGTTTCCCACAGTTGGCCGGGGTTCATTTCGCCCAGACCCTTGTAGCGCTGCAGCGACAGGCCCTTTTCACCCTCGTCCAGGATCGCCTTCAGCAGCCCGATCGGGCCGAAGATCGCCTCGCGGCGGTCCTTGCGTTCGAAGCTGGCGGGGGTGTCGTACACGCCCTGAAGCGACTGGGTGAAGCTGCCGGTCTTGCGGGCCTCGCCCGAACGCAGCATCGGGCCGTCAAGCGTGCGGACCTCTTCGACGCCGCGCAGGATGCGGGCCAGACGCACGCCGCGATCCTGGGTGATGCGGCCCTGCCAGCCCTTTTCATATTCCAGCGCCACCATGTCGAGCCGGGCCGCGACCTTGTCGGCGACGCCCTGAAGGTCTCCGTCGACGGCGCCGGGAACGAAGGCGCCGGCGATGGCGGCCTGTTCCAGAATATGGCGGGGATAATGCGTCGGGAAGGCATCCAGCACGCGCTTGAGCTGGCGCGCCTCGTCGATGACGCGCTTGAGATCCTGCCCGGCGATCGCTTCGCCGTTGCCAAGGCGCAGCTGCGCGCCGTCGATGCCCTGGTTGATCAGGTAGTCATCAAGCGCCGCCTGGTTCTTGACGTAAACCTCGGACTTGCCGCGCGCCACTTTGAACAGCGGCGGCTGCGCGATGTAAAGATAGCCGCCTTCGATCAGCTCGGGCATCTGCCGGTAGAAGAAGGTCAGCAGCAGGGTCCGGATGTGCGCGCCGTCGACATCGGCGTCGGTCATCAGGATGATCTTGTGATAGCGCAGCTTGTCGATGTTGAACTCGTCGCGCCCGATCCCGGTCCCCAGCGCCATGACGAGGTTGCCGATTTCCTGGCTGCCCAGCATCCGGTCAAAACGCGCGCGCTCGACGTTCAGGATCTTGCCCTTGAGCGGCAGGATCGCCTGCGTGCCCCGGTCGCGCCCGGTCTGGGCCGAACCACCGGCCGAGTCACCCTCGACGATGAAAAGCTCGGTCTTGGACGGATCCTTTTCGGAACAATCCTTGAGCTTGCCGGCGAGGAAATTGACGTCCATCGGGTTCTTGCGGCGGGTCAGTTCGCGCGCCTTGCGGGCGGCTTCGCGGGCGTGGGCGGCCTCGACGATCTTGCTGACGATGGTCCTTGCCTCGCCGGGGTGCTCTTCGAGCCACTCGGCCATCTTTTCGTTCATCAGGTTCTCGACCGCGGGGCGCACTTCGGAGCTGACCAGCTTGTCCTTGGTCTGGCTGGAGAATTTCGGATCGGGCACCTTGACGGACAGCACGCAGGTCAGTCCCTCGCGCGCGTCATCGCCGGTAAAGCTGACCTTTTCCTTCTTGGCGATGCCGGTTTCGGTCGCATATTTGGTCAGCGACCGCGTCAGCGCGCCGCGAAAGCCGGCCATATGTGTGCCGCCATCGCGCTGGGGAATGTTGTTGGTGAAGGCCAGCACGTTCTCGTGGTAGCTGTCGTTCCACCACATCG
>CAXICP010000584.1:0-1874 GCA_964022595.1 uncultured Salipiger sp. | reverse complement strand
GACCCTGCCGCGGCGGCCGGGTCGGTTCCCGGTGGGCCCGCCGGGGCCGGCGCGCGCGCGCGGGCGGCGCACGTCCGCCGGTTCGGCGATATGGGTCAGGGTAAAGCTGCGGCTGCCCGGCCCAAGCCCGGTTTCGGGGATGCGGATTTCCGCCTCGTCGATCAGGATGTCGCCGCCAATGGCCGGGCCGGTCAGCAGCGGCCCCTGCACCGTCACGGTGCCCCCCGCCGTCGCCTGGTACAGCCTGCGGTCCTGCAACAGCAGATCGTTCAGCTGTACCGCAAGGTCGGCCCGGTAGGGCGCGTTCAGCGCGATGGTGCCGGTGGTGCGGAAGGTGCCGCGCGTGGACAGCGCGCCGTTCAGCGCAAGCTGCGCGCGCCCGCCGCCCAGCTGCACGTCAAGGTCCAGCCCGGTCAGCGACAGGGCCGGCCCCGGCAGCACCATTTCGGCGTCATCGACCGTGACCGTGCCCGACAGCGACGACACCGCGAGCGGGCCGTTCAGGGCAAGGTTCAGCCGCGCCGTGCCGTTCAGCAGGTTCGGTTCGATGAAGGTGTTGGCAAGGTTCAGCGGCGCGGTCCCGTCGATATCAAGGTTGGCGCTGTCGAAACCCCGGGCAAGGCTGCCCGTGATCGTCGCCTGCGTGCCGCCGGGCGCGGTGATCGCGGTGTCCACCCGGTAGGGCCCGCTGCCGTTTGCGCCGATGGACCCTTGCGCGGTGGCCCGCCCGGGAAGCTGCGGCACGATGACGCCAAGATTGGCAAGCGCCACGTCAAAGGTCAGCTGGCTGGCGCCCTGCGCATCAAGGCTGCCGCTGGCGGTGGCGGTGATCTGCGCGGTGCTTACGTCCAACCGGTTCACGGTGATGGTGCCGGCGTCGTCGCGGCTGGCCGACACCACGGCCCGGCCACTGCCCCCGATCAGCGCATCCGCCGTCGGAATGCCGATCGCCAGCCCCTGCGTGGTGATGGTGCCATCCGCGCCGAACGCCCCCGTGGCGGGGGTGTAGCTGCCCGTGCCGTCGAAATTCAGCGACCCGCGCAGGTTCTGCCCCGTCAGCGGGGCCAGCGCGGCCAGCGATTGTGCCCCGGCGGTGCCGTCAAAGCGGATCGCGGCGATGCCGCCCGTGTCGGTCTTGGTCGCGGTTGCGGTGCCGCTTGCCCGGATCTCTCCGGGGCCCGAGGCGGTGAAATCCAGCAGGTAGGAAGACGCATCTTCGGTCAGCGTGCCGGAAAGCTGGGCGCGCCCCGGCGCTTCGGGGGCGGCAAGCGACAGGTCCGGCAGGGTCAGATCGAAGGTCGCGCGCGAGGCGCCGATGGCGACCGTGCCTTCGGCCGTCAGGCGGATGCCCGGCCCGTCCACCTGTGCCTGGTTGATGACGATGCCATCGGCGTCGCGCAGGATGTCGACATTGGCGGTGGTGGTGCCCGCAAGCAGGCCGTCCAGCTGGGAAATCCCGACCTTCAGGTCCGTGGTGACAAGCGCGCCTTTGGCATCGAAGTACCCGTTGGCCAGCGTGTAGCTGCCCGTGCCGTCAAAGCTTAGTCCGCCGCCAAGATCGCGCTGGGCCAGTTCGGCATAGGCGGTCAGGTCGCGCGCTTCGGCGGTGCCGGTAAAGCCGACCCTTGCGACCGACCCGTCGGCCGCCTTGTCCGCAGTTACGGCGCCGTTGATGCGGGTGTTGCCCGGGCCGGCGGCGGTCAGGTCCAGCCTGTAGGTGCCCGCGTCCTCGACCAGCGTGCCCTGCGCCGACAGGCTGCCGGATGCGCCGGGGGCGATGATGGACAGGTCGGGCAGGGTGATGTCGAAATTGGCGCGGCTGTCCCCGGTCAGGATGGTGCCGCTGGCGTTGGCGCGGATGGCGGGGCCGTTGA
>CAXICP010000583.1:0-1878 GCA_964022595.1 uncultured Salipiger sp. | reverse complement strand
GTCGAAAACCTCATCGAAAACCGCGCAAACAAGGCGTGATGGCGTATCCCTCAAGAAAGGCCGGCGCCACAATCGGCGCCGGCCCGCGCCTGTCGAGCGGCCTTGCCGGCGCGGCAAACCTAGCGATGCGTTAACCAGCGCATGCGGTAAAGCCCGCATTCCCCGCGAAATTTTCTCTGTCGGCGTAGGAATGTGTTAGGATTTTCAGGTGGGGGCGTCGTTTCTGTTGGAGTGAGTCCATGCAGTTCACAGGCGTTCTACCTTCGTTGGCGCCGCTTGCCACCGGTCACCCCCACGGGCTTCCTGCCCCCGCCGATGGCCCGCCCACCGTCACCCGCGTCCAACCCGTTGCCGAACAAGCAAATATCGGAACCGATGCCGGCACCGACCACGAACCGCCGCGCGAGGCACGGCTGCTTCAGGCCAGGCAAAAGGAATCGCATAGCGCACCCCCTTCGGTCGTGCAGATCCGCATCGCCAAGCTGTTGCAGGAGCAGGCCGAAAAGATGGTGACCGAACGCGATACGGTCCAGCCCGCCGAAACCGCCGAGGCCCCCGAACAGGTGCAGACCGAAGAAGACCTGCCCCAGCTGATCGGCCCCGATCCCGCCGCGCAATCGCGCCCCGAAGACAGCGAACCGCAGCCGTCCGAACAGGCCTCGCGCAGCGCGCCGCCGCTGCCGGTTCCCTACGGCGCGCGCGCGACGCTGTCCCAGCAGGACGGGGGCGGAACCGGCATCGACAAGACCAGCTGACCCGGCACCGCGCCGCACCGGCCGAGCAAAGCCGGGGCGGGCGGGCCGAACTTGCGGCATTTCCGCGCCAGCGTCGCTTTTCATGGCGTATCCCTTGCCCTATAAGCCCGACAATCCACGGGCCGACAGAGGCCCTGACATCTACCGGCGAGGATTGCATGAGCAAGAATAACCACGAAGCCGATGTGGCCTTCATCAAGGCATTGGCCGAACTGCTCCGCGAGAACGATCTGACCGAGCTTCAGGTGAAGCGCGACTATGCCGAGGACGACAGCCTTAACGTCCGCGTCAGCCGCCACCTGCCGATGACCGCCCCGATGGCGGCGCCCATGGCCCACGCGCCGATGGCCGCCCCGGCACCGGCGGCGCCCGCTTCGGCGGTCGAAACGGTTCCCGAGGACCCCGCGGCCCATCCCGGCGCCGTCACCTCGCCCATGGTCGGCACGGTCTACATGCAGCCCGAACCGGGCGCGCCGTCCTTCATCAGCGTCGGCCAGCAGGTGCGCGAAGGCGACACGCTGATCATCGTCGAGGCGATGAAGACCATGAACCACATCCCCGCGCCGCGCGCCGGGACCGTCAAGCGCATCCTCGTCGAGGACGGCGCCCCCGTCGAATACGGCGCTCCCCTCGTCATCCTCGAGTAAGGGGGCAGCATGTTCGACAAGATCCTGATCGCCAATCGCGGCGAGATCGCGCTGCGGGTCATCCGCGCCTGCCGCGAGATGGGCATCGCCTCGGTGGCGGTCCATTCCACCGCCGATGCCGACGCCATGCACGTGCGCATGGCCGATGAAAGCATCTGCATCGGCCCCGCCTCGTCGACCGACAGCTATCTGTCGCCGGCGGGAATCATTTCCGCCTGCGAAATCACCGGCGCGCAGGCGATCCATCCCGGCTATGGCTTCCTGTCCGAAAACGCCCGATTCGTTCAGATGGTCGAAGACCACGGGCTGACCTTCATCGGCCCGTCGGCTGCGCATATCCGCGTGATGGGCGACAAGATCACCGCCAAGGACACGATGAAGGACCTGGGCGTGCCCTGCGTTCCCGGTTCCGAAGGCGGCGTGCCCGATGTCGAGGCGGCCAAGCAGATCGGTCGCGATTTCGGTTATCCGGTGAT
>CAXICP010000582.1:0-1880 GCA_964022595.1 uncultured Salipiger sp. | reverse complement strand
CGAGGGGCTGCGCGACACGGCGCAATCGGCCTATGACGACAGCGCCGCGCTGCTGGCGCGCTGGCAGGGGCGGGGGCGCGCGCGCTACGTCATCACGCCGCGCTTTTCGCCCACATCGACCCCGGAACAGTTGCAGGCGCTTGGCGCGCTCTGGGCCGAAAACCCCGATTGCCTGATGCAGACGCACCTGTCGGAACAGGTCGATGAAATCGCCTGGGTGAAATCGCTGTACCCGTCGGCGCGCGACTACCTAGACACCTACGAAGCGCATGGGCTGCTGGGCGAAGGCGGGCTTTACGGCCATGCCATCCATCTTGAGCCGCGCGAGCGTGACCGCCTGCGCGAGGTCGGGGCGGCGCTGGTGCATTGCCCGACTTCGAACACCTTCATCGGCTCGGGGCTGTTCGACATGGACGGGCTGACGCGCGAGGGCCAGCGCATCGGGCTGGCCACCGACACCGGCGGCGGGTCGTCCTTTTCGATGCTGCGCACCATGGCCGCCGCCTATGAAATAGGCCAGCTGCGCCACCGCCCCCTGCACGCCGCCGAACTGCTGTGGCTGGCAACGCAAGGGTCCGCCCGCGCGCTGCGCTGCGATCACCTGATCGGCAACCTTGCGCCGGGCATGGAAGCGGATTTCACCGTGCTTGACCTGGCCTCGACCCCGGCCATCGCGCAGCGCAGCGCGCGCGCGGGCGACATATGGGAGGCGCTGTTTCCCACCATCATGATGGGCGACGATCGCGCCGTCGTCTCGACCTGGGTGGCGGGGCGACGGGCGGGCGCGCCCTGATCAGGGCGCCTGAAGCCGCCGCGCCAGCGCGTTCTGATGCGCCACGGTAGCGGCCAGGTCGATGGTGGTAAGGCGCCCGTCGCGCACCACCTGCCGCCCCTCGACGAACAGGTGGCGCACCTGTCGCGGCCCCGCCAGCAGCAGCGCCGCCTTGTCCCAGCTGCCGGCGCTGTCCAGCCCGCCGATGTCCCACAGTGCCAGATCGGCCCGCTTGCCCACGGCGATCTGGCCGCAATCAAAGCGGCCCAGCACCTCGGCCCCGCCGCGCGTGGCAAGGCGCAGCGCCTCGCGCGGGCTCATGGCGTCGGCGCCCCGGCTGACGCGCTGCAACAGCATGGCCTGGCGCGCCTCTTGCACCATGTTCGATGTATCGTTGCTGGCCGATCCGTCCACGCCCAGCCCCACGGGCACGCCCGCGTCGACCATCTGGCGCAGCGGCGCGATGCCCGACCCCAGCCGGCAGTTCGAACAGGGGCAATGCGCGATGCCGGTGCGCGAGGCGGCGAACAGGTCGATCTCGGCCCCGTCCAGCTTGACGCAATGGGCGTGCCACACGTCCGGGCCGGTCCAGCCAAGGTCTTCGGCGTATTGGCCGGGGCGGCAGCCGAATTTTTCCAGGCTGTAGGCGATATCCTCGTCATTCTCGGCCAGATGCGTGTGCAGCATCACGCCCTTGTCGCGCGCCAGCAGGGCCGCATCGCGCATCAGCTCGCGGCTGACCGAAAAGGGCGAACAGGGCGCGATGCCGATGCGCACCATCGCGCCCTCGGCGGGGTCGTGAAAGGCATCGATGACGCGGATGCAATCGTTCAGGATCGCCGCCTCGGGTTCGACCAGCGCATCGGGGGGCAGCCCGCCGGCGCTTTGGCCGATCGACATGGCCCCGCGCGTGGCGTGAAAGCGCAGGCCGATGTCCTGCGCCGCCTCGATGGTGTCGTCCAGCCGCGCGCCGTTGGGATAAAGATACAGGTGATCCGAAGTGAGCGTGCAGCCCGACAGCGCCAGTTCCGCCAGCCCGGTCAGCGCCGAAACCCGCATTTCCTCGGGGCCAAAGCGCGCCCAGATGGGGTAAAGCGTTTGCAGCCAG
>CAXICP010000581.1:0-1884 GCA_964022595.1 uncultured Salipiger sp. | reverse complement strand
AGCCGCGAGGCGACGATGCCCACCACGCCCGGGTGCCAGCCCTCGCCCGCGGCCCAGACCAGCGGAGCGTCAAGGCCGCGCTCTTCGGCCTGGGCAAGGGCGGCGGCGCGCACCGCCTCTTCGACCTCGCGCCGCTCGCCGTTCAACTGGTCCAGCTTGTCCGCAAGGGATTTCGCCTCATGCGCATCGCGGCAGGACAGCAGCCGCGCGCCAAGGTCCGCCCGGCCGATCCGGCCGCCGGCGTTGATCCGCGGGCCCAGCACGAAGCCAAGGTGATACGAGGTCGGCGCCCGGTCCACCCGCGCCACGTCCGACAGCGCCACCAGCCCCGGGCGCGCTCGCCCCGCCATCACGTGCAGACCCTGGCGCACCAGCGCCCGGTTCACCCCGATCAGCGGCGCGACATCGGCAACCGTACCCAGCGCCACAAGGTCAAGCATCGCGATCAGGTCCGGCGCCCGCCGGCCCGACTCGCGCAGGCGCCGCCCGCAATCGACCAGCGCAAGGAACACCACGGCGGCGGCGCACAGATGCGCCAGCGCGCCGTCTTCGTCCTGCCGGTTGGGGTTCACCACCGCGACGCAGTCAGGCAGGGTTTCACCCGCAAGGTGGTGGTCCAGCACGATCACATCGGCGCCCCTGGCCGCCGCGATGGGCCCGTGCGAAAGCGTGCCGCAATCGACGCAGACGATCAGGTCGTGATCGGCGGCCAGCCGGGACATCGCGGGTTCATTGGGGCCATAGCCTTCGTCGATGCGGTCGGGCACGTACAGCGTCGCGGTCAGCCCAAGCGGTCCGAACCAGTCCAGCAGAAGCGCCGCCGGGGTACCTCCGTCCACGTCGTAATCGGCAAAGATCGCCACCCGCTCGCGCCGGTCCACCGCCGCGACAAGACGGGCCGAGGCCGCTTCCATGTCACGCAGGCTGCGCGGGTCGGGCAGCAGGTCGCGCAGCTTGGGGTCAAGGTAGCCGGCCACCTCTTCGACGGGCACGCCCAGCCGCGCCAGCACGCCGCACAGGGCGCGGGGGTGGCCGGTCTGCTGGGCCATCGCCTCGGCCAGGCGTTCCTGTTCGACCGCCGGGCCCAGCCAGCGCCGCCCCGTCAGCGAGCAATCGACCCCCAGATATGCCATCGCGCCTTGTCCCCCATGCTGCCTGATCCGCGCCCGATAACGCAAAAAGGCGGGGAACGGAACGCCGTCCCCGCCTTTCCAGCAAGCGGATCAAATCCCCGGCATCGCCGGGGGCCGTGTCATTCGAACGGGTTGCGGTAGATCACGCGCCGCACCGATCCGGTCTTGGACCGCATCAGGATGGTTTCGGTGGTGATCCAGCCCGGGCTGCGCTTGATCCCCGACAGGATCGAACCGTTGGTCACGCCGGTGGCGGCAAAGATCACGTCGGCGGTGACCATTTCGTCGCGGGTGTAGATCCGGTCAAGATCGGTGATCCCGGCCTTTGCGGCGCGGCCGCGTTCGTCATCGTTGCGGAACAGCAGCTTGCCGTACATCTGCCCGCCCATGCACTTGAGCGCGGCGGCCGCAAGGACGCCCTCGGGCGCGCCGCCCGACCCCATGTACATGTCGATGCCGGTGATCTCGGCTTCGGCGCAATGCATGACCCCGGCGACGTCGCCGTCGGTGATCAGGCGGATCGCGGCGCCGGTCGCGCGGACCTCGGCGATCATGTCCTCGTGGCGCGGACGTTCCAGGATGCAGACGGTGATGTCGGTGTTCTTGACGCCCTTGGCCTTGGCCAGCGCCTCGACCCGCTGGGTCGGAGTCATGTCCAGCGTGACCACGTCGACCGGCAGGTTCGGACCCACGGCCAGCTTGTCCATGTAGACGTCGGGGGCGTGCAGCATCGAGCCGCGCGGGCCCATGG
>CAXICP010000580.1:0-1910 GCA_964022595.1 uncultured Salipiger sp. | reverse complement strand
GGCCGGCAAGAAGGTCGCCGTTCCGATCGGCACCGCGGCGCATTACGGCTTTCTCAAGCAGATGGATCACTTCGGCGTGGACGTGGCATCGCTGACCGTGGTCGACATGGCGCCCACCGACGGCGCCGCCGCCCTTGCGCAGGGATCGGTCGATTTCGCCTGCGGCTGGGGCGGGGGCCTTGCGCGGATGAAGGAACACGGCAACGTGCTGCTGACCGGCGCCGAAAAGGAAGAACTGGGCATCCTGGTGTTCGACGTGACCTCGGCCCCGTCCGATTTCGTCGTCGAGAACGCCGAACTGGTGTCCGATTTCCTTGCGGTGACCGCCGCGGCCAACGCCGAATGGAAGGCAAGCCAACCGCCCGAGATGCTGGCCAAGATCGCGGCGGAATCCGGCATGTCCGAAGAAGCGACCGAAGCGTCGATCAGCACCTTTTCGTTCCCCTCGGTCGAAGAGCAGCTGTCGGCCAAATGGCTTGGCGGCAACGCGCAGACCTTCATGAAGGGCGTGGCGGATGTCTTTGTCGAGGCGGGCAGCATCGACAGCGCGCTGGACAGCTACGACGGCCTTGTGAACACCGGCCCGCTGGCCGCAACGCAGTAACCTGCTCCGGGGGCGGGCGGGCTGCGGCCCTCCGCCCTTCGCGACCTCAGACCACGGAGGCTATGCCTGATGTCATTCCTGAGCATCGACAATCTGTCCATGCGTTTCGATCTGCCAAGGGGGGGCCATGTGCAGGCCCTTCAGGATGTCTCGCTTGACATCGGCAAGGGCGAGCTTCTGTCGGTGCTGGGGCCGTCGGGCTGCGGCAAGTCCACCTTGCTCAATATCCTGGCGGGCTTTCTTTCCCAGACCGACGGCAGCGTGACGCTGAACGGAACGCCCGTCACCGGCCCCGGCGCCGAACGCGGCATGGTGTTCCAGAAGGGCGCGCTGTTTGAATGGATGAACGTGCGCCACAACGTCGATTTCGGCCCCCGGATGAAGGGCATGCCCGAAACCGAACGCAACACCATCGTGGAAAACCTGCTGGAAACCGTGGGGTTGCGGGCCTTCAAGTCCAAGGCGGTCTACGAGCTGTCGGGCGGCATGCAGCAGCGCGTGGCGCTGGCGCGCTGCCTTGCCAACGATCCCGACGTGATCCTGATGGACGAACCGCTTGGGGCGCTTGACGCGCTGACCCGCGAAAAGATGCAGGGGCTGGTGCTGAAGCTGTGGAAGGAAACCGGCAAGACCATCATCCTGATCACCCATTCGGTCGACGAGGCGCTGCTTCTGGGCGAACGGCTGCTGGTCATGGCGCCGCGCCCGGGGCGGATACACCGCGAATACCGTCTGCCCTTTGCCGAGCGCGCGGTCAGCGGCGATCTGCGCGAAATCAAGGAAGACCCGGCCTTCGGGCAGATGAAGAACGAGATCCTGGCAATGATCTGGGAAATGGAAGAGGAAATCATGGGCGGGGCTGAGCAGTAGCATGACCGGAGCGTTCATTCTTGCCGTCTATCTGGCGCTGTTCTTCGGGGCCGCGTTCCTTGTCACGTTGCTGCGCAACCGGATGGCGATGCGCGATTTCACCTCGCTCAAGACCGTGACCTTTGGCGATGAAAGCGCGGTGCGGCCCGACCGGATCGCATCGGTCCTGTCGGTGATCGTGGTGTTCCTTGTCTGGGGTGCCTTTACCGGACCGAAGCTGGTGCCCTTCCATGTGCCCGGCCCCTCCACCGGGCCCTCGTCGTTGGGCTATGCCGCCGACGCGCCGGACGGGGCGACCGCCGAGGGCACCGTGACCGTATTGGTGCATGAAATGGGCGCCGAAACCGAACCGCCCCAGCCCGGCCCCGCCACGGGCTTTGCCCAAAGCGATACCGCCACCGTCGCGGCCTGGCGGTCCAAGCTGATCAGCGCGCAG
>CAXICP010000579.1:0-1923 GCA_964022595.1 uncultured Salipiger sp. | reverse complement strand
GAGCCCAGCACCAGCACGCGGTTGACCACGTATTCCAGGTGCACGGCGGTGCGCTTGCCCGGGCGGATGCCGGGGATGAAGCCGTTCTGGTTCTTGAGGTTGTCGGCCACGTCATCGGGTTTGAACGACACGTTGAACGTGTAGAAATAGGCGAAGAAGATGATCATCGCGGCGAAGAACAGCAGGTAAAGCGGCTGCCCGGGGCCGAAATAGGCCAGGATCGTCGACAGGATGGGCGAGGTGCCGCCCGTCTGGCTGAAGGTCGCGATGGTCGTGGGCAGCAGCAGCAGCGAGCTGGCGAAGATCGCCGGGATCACGCCCGCCGGGTTCACCTTGACCGGCAGGTGCGAGGACTGCGCTTCGGTCATCTTCATGCCGACCTGGCGGCGCGGGTACTGGATGGTGATCTTGCGCAGGGCCCGTTCCATGAACACCACGAACATGATCACCACGACGACCATGACGATGGCCCCAAGGATCACCGCAGGCGAAACCGCCCCCGACCGGCCGGATGCAAAGAACTGTGCCAGCGCGGCGGGAATTTCCGCCACGATGCCCACGAAGATGATCAGCGAGATGCCGTTGCCGATGCCGCGCGCCGTGATCTGTTCGCCCAGCCACATCAGGAACATGGTGCCGCCGACCAGCGTGATGACCACTGCCGCGCGGAAGTACCAGCCCGGATCATGGGCCAGGTCGCCCGCTTCCAGCGAAACCGCAAGGCCGTAGGCCTGGAACAGCGCCAGGAACACCGTGCCGTAGCGGGTGTACTGGTTCATCTTCCTGCGGCCCTGTTCGCCCTCTTTCTTCAGCTGCTCCAGCGCGGGCACCATGGCCCCCAGAAGCTGCACGATGATCGAGGCCGAGATATAGGGCATGATGCCAAGCGCAAAGATGCCCATCCGCCCCAGCGCGCCGCCGGTGAACATGGACACCATGCCGCCGATGCCCTGGCCGGCCTGTTCCATGAACTGGCGCAGCGCCCCACCGTCGATGCCGGGCACCGGGATGTAGGTGCCAAGCCGGTAGACGATCAGCAGACCGAGCGTGAACAGGATGCGATTGCGAAGGTCGGTCGCCTTGCCGAGCGCCGCCCAGCTGGTGTTGGCGGCCATTTGTTCCACAGCGGATGCCATGCGAATCCTCTATTCAAGAGAAACGCCGCCGGGGCGCTTTCCGGCTCCGGCGGCGTTCGTGGAAAACATGGGGTCTTGTGTAAGCGGCGGGGCCGCCTCTCACAACCCGCTGATCCGGCGGCTGCCGCAGCCGTGACCTTGAGCGAACCGCAGGCCTTTTCGACTGCATCGACGGCTGCCTTGGACGCGCCGGTGGTTTCGATGGTCAGGGCGCCGGTGATCTCGCCCTTGGCAAGAACGCGGATGCCGTCCAGCTTGCGACGCACCAGACCCGACGACACCAGCGTGTCTTCGGTGATCGCGCCGGCTTCAAGCTTGCCCGCGTCGACGAATTTCTGGATCAGGCCAAGGTTGACCACTGCGAATGCCTTGCGGTTCGGCTTGTTGAAGCCGCGCTTGGGCAGACGCTGGTACAGCGGCATCTGGCCGCCCTCGTAGCCCTTGATGGCCACACCCGAGCGGGATTTCTGACCCTTGATACCACGGCCACCCATCTTGCCCTTGCCCGAACCGGGGCCGCGGCCGATGCGTTTCTTGGTCTGGGTTGCGCCGGGATTGTCGCGCAGTTCGTTCAGTTTCATGTCGCTTCTCCATTGCCGGACATGGCCCCCGAAGCGATTGGGCCAGACTCGGCGTGCGTGTGTCGATGAATCGGTGGCGCAAAGCCACCGGGGGCCTATAGCGCCCGGTGGCCGGTCTTGCAAGGAAAACGGCCCCGAAGGGCGCCGGTCAGGATGCGCCCTTTTCCAGCGCGTCCAGCCGCGCCTTGAGCGCCTCGTTCTCTTCG
>CAXICP010000578.1:0-1931 GCA_964022595.1 uncultured Salipiger sp. | reverse complement strand
TCGGGGCAGGGCACCTATACCGAAGTTCACCCCTGATCGCGGCGCCGGGCGGGGCGCTGTCCCCGCCTGGGTCCGGCGCGGGGCACGGGGCATCAGCCCAGGTGCACGCGCCCTTCGGGAAAGCGCACCAGAGGCGTGCTTCGCGTCGCCAGGAAATAGCCCAGCGTCAGCGGTCCGACCCGGCCGATGAACATGATCGCGACGATGATGGCGCGCCCCGGTTCACTTAGCTCGCCGGTAAAGCCGCGCGACAGGCCGACGGTGCCAAAGGCCGATGCGACCTCGAAGCTGACATCAAGGAAATGGCCCTCTTGCGTGGCGGCCAGCAGAAACACCCCGATGAAGCAGATCACCACGCTGATCGCCGTCAGCGCCATCACCTTGAGCACCTCGGTCAGGCCGATCGACCGGCCAAAGGCGTTCAGCTGCGTGCGGCGCTGAAAGAAGGCCGCCGTGGCAAGGCACATGACCACGAAGGTCGTGACCTTGATGCCGCCCGCGGTCGATGTCGGCCCGCCCCCGATCAGCATCATCGAGATCATCATCAGCGCGGTGCTGTCGTGGATGCCCGCCATGTCGGTGGTGTTGAACCCGGCGGTGCGCGTGGTCACGCCCTGAAACCATGACACCCACAGCCGCGCGCCGGTGCTGTCCAGCCCGGCCAGCGTGCGCGGGTTGTGCCATTCCAGCACCGCGAAGCTGCCGCAGCCCCAGAGGATCAGCGCCGCGGTGCCGGTCAGCATGATCTTGGTGTGCAGCGAAAAGGCCGACCAGCGGCGCAGCCGGGCGATGTCGTCGATCACCACGTAGCCGATGCCCCCGATGATGAAGAGCGCGGGGATCACCATGTTCACCAGCGGATTGCCCGCAAAGGACATCAGCCCGTTGGAAAACGTGCTGAACCCGGCGTTGTTGAACGCTGAGATCGAATGGAACACCGCCGTCCACAGCCCGTCCCTCCAGCCCAGCCGCGGCACGAAGGTGATGGCAAGCAGCGCGGTGCCGGCAAGTTCGCAGATGGCCACGACCTGAAAGATGCGTTTCACCAGCGCCATCAGGCGGTGCAGCGAAGTTTGGTTGAGCTCTTCGCGCAGGTAGATCTGTCCGGTGATGCCGATGGGCACCCTCAGCGCCGCCAGCACCAGCACCGCAAAGGTCATCAGCCCCAGCCCGCCAAGCTGGATCAGCACCATCAGCACCGATTCACCGAAGACGGTAAAGCGCATGCCCGTGTCGATGACCGACAAGCCCGTCACGGTGACGGCAGAGGCGGCGGTAAAGAACGCCTCGGACCAGGTCACCGGCGCGTGGGCGGCGACGGGAAGCTTGAAGAGCAGGGCGCCCAGCACGATGAACACGGCGTAAAGCGCGGCCAGGCTCAGCGGGGGCGACAGGTACAGAGCCTTGCGCAAAAGCCGCGTGCGCAGCCGTGCCATCACGGCCCCCGGGGATCAGAGCGCATCGCCAAAGGCCCGCAATTCGGCGCGTTTGCCCATGATGACAAGCCGGTCATCCCGGTTCAGCACCCGGCCCGGATCATCGCAGGGTAAAAATTCGGTGCCGCGCATCATCCCGATCAGCCGCAGCCCGGCGCGCTCGTCGATCTTCAGCTTTTCGGGGGTGCTTCCGTGATGGCGTTCGGGCACCACCATGTTGACCACGCTGTAGCCGTTGCCAAGGTTCATGTAATCCTGGATCGACGGGTTGTTGAGCATCTGCGCCACGTGGCGGCCCATTTCCTGTTCGGGCAGGATCACCCGGTCGACCCCAAGCTTGGACAGGATGCGGTGGTGGGTGCGGCTCATGGCCTTGACCCAGATCCTTTCGACCCCCAGCAGCTTGAGGTTCATGGTGGTCAGGACCGATGCCTCGATATCGGTGCCGATGGACACCAGGGCGGTGCCGTAGCGAGCCACCTCACCCGGTGCCAG
>CAXICP010000577.1:0-1933 GCA_964022595.1 uncultured Salipiger sp. | reverse complement strand
GGCAGCGCCACCACAACCATGTCCCCCGGCCAGATGGCGCGCGCCGCACGGCGCAGAGCGAGCGCGGCGCTTTGGCGGTCAAGCTGGGCGTAGGTCAGGCGCGTATCGGCGTATTCCACCGCCAGCGCATCCGGGGCGGCGCGCATCTGCGCCCCGATCAGCGCCGGCAGCGTGGTGCGGGCCACGTCGCGCGCGGTGTCGTTGCGGGCGTGGACGTGGCGGCGGGTTTCATCCGGGGTCAGCGTGGGCACGTCGCGCAGGCAGGCGGCCCCGGCGGCGGCTTGCAGGAACTGCGCAAGGCGCTGGCACAGGGCGCGCGTTTCGGCGTCATCGTAAAGCGCAGTGTTGGTGTCGATCTGCGCCAGCAGACCCGCATCCGGATCGCCCCGAAAGCAGAAGGTCAGATCGTCCACCGATCCCGCCCCAAGGATGCGCAGCCGCGTGCGGCAGCCGGGCAGATCCGGGCAGGCGGCAAAGGGCAGGATGTTGACCAGCGGCCCCCACAGCCTGCGCCCGGCGCCGATGCGGCCCAGTTCGCGCTGCAACGCCTCGCCCCGGTAGCGCCCGTTGCGGCGCATGGCGGCAAGGTCGGCGCCCACGGCGCGCACCCAGTCGACCAGCGGGGCGCGATCATCGGGGGACAGGCGCAGCGGCAGCACGTTGACCTGCGTCGAAACGCAGCGCGCCACCCGGCCCATGCGGTTCTGCAGCGGGATGCCCAGCACCGTTTCGCCGCCCTGCCCGGCGGCAATCTGCGGCATGTGGCGCGCAGCGAACGCGCCCGTCAGCGCCGTCAGCGCATCGGTCCAGTGTACCTCGGCGGCGTCTGCAAGACGCGCGATGGCCTGCGCGGCGCCCGATGGCAACGGCGTTTCGGCGCGGTGGAACCAGCGCCCGTCGCCGGGGGCGGCGCCCCGGCTCATGCTGGCGACGGCGGGCAGCCCGGCCAGCCGGTCGTGCCAGTGCTGGCGCTGTCGCGCGCGCGCCGGGGCCTCGGCAAAGCGCGCATCCTCGTCCAGCGCCCGGGCCAGGGGGGCAAGCGGCGCGCCCGGATCGGTGCCCGCGACCTCGGCCGCGTAAAGCGCCGCAAGCCGCTGCGTGACCAGCACCATGGCGCGCCCGTCGGCGGCGATGTGGTGGATGCGTTCGGTCAGGATGTGGCGGTCGGGCGCAAGGCGCCACAGGGTGAACCCGGCAATCGGCCCGGCCAACAGGTCCATCGGCTGGCGCGCCTCGGCCAGGATGTCGGCGTCGACCCGGGCGGGCGCGACGCCAAGGCGATCCAGCACGCGCAGGCGCGGCGCGCCGCCCGGGGCGATGCGCTGGCGCGGCCCGTCGGGGCCGGGGGCAAACCGCAGCGCCAGGCTGTCGGCCTCGTGTCCCAGCGCATCGATGGCGCGCGCCATCGCATCCGCGTCAAGCGCGCCGTCGATGTACAGCGCCTGGCCCGTCACCAGCGCGGGGCTTTGCGGATCGCGCGCCTGCGCATACCAGATGCCCTGCTGCGCCTCGGTCAGGGGAAACCAGCCCGCCGTCACTGCGCCGCCCTGGCCAGCGCCCAGAATTCGCCCAGCGTTTCGCATTCGTACAGCTTTTCCGAGGGCAGCGAGGGCTGCAGTTCCTCCCACCCCATCAAAAGGCGCATCAGCGCGATGGAATCCAGCCCCAGATCGCCCAGGTGGTCGCTTTCGCCCACCTCGGACATGGGGATCTGCAGGGCGGCGGCCACGTCGGCGCGCATGCGGTCAAGCGTCAGGGTCATGGCGTCTGTTCCTTGTCTTGGGGCCGGTCTTGCGTGGTGTCTTGCGGTGTTTCCTCGGCCAGCACATCGGCGCGCAGGATCTCGCGCAGGCGGCGGCGGCTGATCTTGCCCACGGCGGTGGTGGCAAAGCTGTCGGTGAAGCGGATCTCGTCGGGGATCTTGAAGGCGGCG
>CAXICP010000576.1:0-1940 GCA_964022595.1 uncultured Salipiger sp. | reverse complement strand
GGGCGCGGCCAGCCATTCCTGCCCGGTCATGACGTTGCCGATCACCGTGCGGTGGGGCAGCACCGCATAGCGCTCGAACACCACGCCCCGGTCGGGCATCGGTTCGGGCGCGATGGGCGCATCGTCGATCAGGATGCGCCCGGACGACGGCGTCTCCTGGCTGAGCAGCATGCGCAGCAGGGTGGTCTTGCCCGCGCCCGAAGGGCCGACGACGGCAAGGAATTCGTTGTCCTCGATGGTCAGCGAGATGTTTTCCAGCACCACGGTCTGCCCGTATTGCTTGGAAACGTTGTCAAAGCGGATCACGGCCATCACCCGCCCTCCTTGAAGCGTGTCCATGGGATGGCGTCATGCGCCCGGCGCATCGCGTAATCCATGGCAAAGGCCAGCAGCGTGATCCACAGCACGTAGGGCAGGATCACGTCCATCGCGAGATAACGGCGCACCAGGAAGATGCGGTAGCCGAGCCCCGCCTCGGCGGTGATCGCCTCGGCCGCGATGACGAACAGCCAGGCCGCGCCAAGCGACAGGCGCACGGATGAAATCAGCCGCGGAAACACCTGCGGCAGAACCAGCCCCAGGATCATCTGCCAGCTGGACGCGCCCAGCGTCTGCGCCTTGACGATCTGTTCGCGCGGGATTTCCGCCACCCGCAGCATCACGTCGCGCAATATGAACGGGGCGATGCCGAACACGATCAGCACGGTTTTCGAAAGCTCGCCCAGCCCGAACAGGATGAACAGGATCGGCAGCACCGCCAGCGGCGGGATCAGCGAGAACGCCGCGAAGAACGGTTCGAACAGCGCCCGCAGGTAGGGGATGAAGCCCACCAGCACGCCGACCACCAGCCCGATCGCCGCCGAAATGCCCAAGCCGACGCCAAGCCGCGCCAGGCTCGCCCAGGTGTCGGCCCAGAACAGCCGCGTGCCGGTGGCCCGGTCGATGTCGAACATCAGGCGCGACATGGCCGAGGTAAATGCCTCCCACGCCGGCATCAGCTTGTCCGGCCCGGCGGCGTTGCGCGCGTCGGAGGCCACCGCATAGACCGCGATGGCAAGGATGAAGGGAAGCGCGCCCAACAGGATCTTCATCCTGCGGGAGGGCTGCCGGTTGATGACGCGGCGCATGGATCTTCCTTGGAAAGGGCGCCCCGCCCGGGGCACCCGTGTGTGGTCTGGTCAGGTCGGCGCGCGGCCCGCCCCGGGGCCGCGCGTTTTCAGGGCCTTGGCCGGATCAAAGCTCGCCGCGCGCGGCCATTTCCGAAAAGCTGGCATCAAAGCGCAGCTTGACGTTGCCCGGATCGCCAAGGGTCGTGCCGCCGACCTCGATCCCGATTTCATCCACCGAAGAGGCGCCGGCGCCGAACGGCCCTTCGTCGAGGCTGAAGGTGCGCACCTTGTCCATGATCTGCACCGAGCTTTCGGCGTTCAGGAAATCCGCCGCATCGCCGGGCGTGTAGAAGAAATGCGTCTGGTCGGCCTGCGCGGCAAAGCCCGGCAGGTCGGTGCCCATGGCGGACGCCATGATTTCATGCACGGGGCCGTCCTTGGCCGCTTCGCCTTCCATCTGCTCGACCGCGTCGTACCAGGCGCCGGTCAGCGCCTTGGCGAATTCGGGATGTTCGGCCAGCGTGTCGGTGCGGGCGATGAACACGTCCATGATCTCGCCCGGGATCTGGCTGCTGTCGAACAGCACCGTGCTTTCGGGCACCGAATCCAGCATCTCGGCCACGATGGGGTTCCAGCTGGCGACGTTGTTCATGCTGTCTTGGGTGATGTAGGCCGCGCCGATTTCCGCATCCGAGATGTTGACGGTCTTGACCCGCCACGGCTCGTCGATGCCCGCCTCGGCCAGGGCGCGGTTCAGCAGGTAATGCGACACCGAATATTGCAGCAGGTAGACCTCGTCATCCAGCAGGCCCTCGACGCTGTCGTAGTCGC
>CAXICP010000575.1:0-1942 GCA_964022595.1 uncultured Salipiger sp. | reverse complement strand
TACGGGCGCGCCGCGCTGTTCCTGGTGTTGCCGGTCGTGACCTTGCAGCTGGTGGTGTCGGTGGTGTTCATCCAGCGCCATTTCGAAGGGGTCTCGGCCCAGATGAGCCGCGATCTTGCGCGCGAGATCCGGCTGGTGCTGGCGGAACCCGACCTTGCGGAACCGCTTGACCTGAGCCTGCGCACGGTCGCCCCGGACGAGGTTCCGGCGGCGGATATCCGGCGCTGGTACGACTTTTCCGGGCTGGTGGTGGCGCGGACGCTGCGCGCGGCGGTGCCGGGCATCGAAAGGACGGTCCTGCCGGATGATTTCGACGTCACGCTGTACCTGCGCGACGATGATCGGCTGATCGAGGTGGCGTTTCCACGCCGCAGGGCTTCGCCGACCAACGCGCACCAGCTTTTCGTCAACATGATGGTCTTCGGCGTCGTGATGACGCTGATCGCGTTCCTTTACCTGCGCAACCAGTTGCGCCCCATCATGCGCCTTGCGGCCGCGGCGCAGGCTTTCGGCAGGGGGCGCAGCGTGCCTTATTCGCCCTCGGGCGCCGTCGAGGTGCGGGCCGCGGGAAGCGCTTTTCTGGACATGCGCAGCCGGATCGAGCGCCATATCGAGCAGCGCACGCTGATGCTTTCGGGGGTCAGCCACGACCTGCGCACGCCGCTTACGCGGCTGCGGCTGGGGCTGTCGATGCTGGAGGATGACGACCGCGAGCCGCTGGAACGGGATGTCGAGGAAATGCAGGGGCTGATCGACGCGTTCCTTGATTTCGCGCGCGGTGACAGCCAGGCCGGAGAGGCCGAGCCGGTCGATCCCGCCGCCTTCGCCGCCGTGATCGTCGAAGATGCGCAGCGGGCCGGCAAGCAGGTGACGCTGCGCGCGGTCGAAGGCGAAGGCGAGGTGATGCTCAAGCCCGGAGCGATGCGGAGGGCGTTGGAAAATCTGGTTGGAAATGCAGTGCGTTACGGGACGCGCTGCGAAATCTCGGTGGCCCTGACCGACCGCAGTCTGCGGTTTCGCATCGAAGATGACGGCCCCGGGATCGCGGCCGACCAGCGGGGCGATGCGCTCAAGCCCTTCGTGCGGCTGGACCCGTCGCGAAACCAGGACAAGGGGCCGGGGGTCGGGCTGGGGCTGGCGATCGCGGCGGACATCGCGCGGGCCCATGGCGGCGTGCTGCGCCTTGGCGAAAGCACGGCGCTTGGGGGGCTGCGCGCGGACATAGTCATCGCGCGCTGAGGCGGGGATTTTCCGCCCCTGAATGCGGCCTGCGCGCGGCTTTGCCGGATTTTAGGAAAATTTGATCGGCTTGCCGCAAGGGCGCCGAAATCCGGTCCGACTCTCGCGCGATCGCAAGGCGAGATGTGGGCGCGGCGGTGCGCTTCGGCGCCGCGCTCACGTCACGTACCAGAGGTCTTGTCCGCCGAACGGGGTCGGCTCTCTCCGGCTTCGACTTGCCGGCCCTTGCGGCGGGCCCTCGCGCCCGCCGCAAGGGCCGGACGGCGGGTCAGCCTTCCAGCAGGATCTGGCCGCGCGCCTCGATCAGCAACTCGGCGCGGCGGGCGCGGATCGCGTCGGCATCGGCCTTGCCCGCCAGGTCCGCCGCAAGCTTGCGCACCACATCCTCGTGCCCGGCCTCTTCGAAATCGGCCTTGACCACATCGCGCGCGAAGGCTTCCGCGCTTTCGCCGGTCTTGCCCAGAAGCTCTGCCGCCCAGAGGCCCAGCAGGCGGTTGCATCGCGCCTCGGCGCGAAAGGCAAGTTCCTCGTCGTGGGCGAACTTGTTCTCGAAGGCGGTCTCGCGGTCGTCGAACGTGGTCATGTCGGCTCCTCTTCCCTGCAATGGATGCTCGCGCAGATGATATTCCGCGCAGGCCCCGTGCAGCAACCAAAACCGCGCGCTTGCGACCCGACGAGGCATGATTTATAGGCCTCGCAGGAC
>CAXICP010000574.1:0-1943 GCA_964022595.1 uncultured Salipiger sp. | reverse complement strand
CGACCTGCTCGAAATCGAGTTCGACCGGCGTTGCGCGGCCGAAGATCGAGACCGAGACCTTGACCTTCTGCTTGTCGAAATCGAGTTCCTCGACAAGGCCGTTGAAGCTGGCGAAGGGGCCGTCGAGCACCTTGACCTGGTCGCCGATTTCGTAATCGACGCTGATTTCGGTCTTGGGCGCCGAACGCGCTTCTTCCACGCCGCCGAAATACCGGGCCGCTTCCTTTTCGGAAATCGGCTGCGGCTTGTTGTTGTTGCCGAGGAAGCCGGTAACCTTGGGGGTGTTCTTGACCAGGTGGTAGACATCGTCGGTCATGTTCAGCTTCGCCAGCACGTAGCCCGGCATGAACTTGCGTTCGACCTGGACCTTCTTGCCGCGCTTGACCTCGGTGATCGTCTCGGTCGGAACCTCGACCTCCTCGACGCCTTCGGACAGGCCCAGACGCTCGGCCTCGGCGATGATTGCATCGCGGACCTTGTTCTCGAAACCCGAATAGGCGTGGATGATGTACCAGCGTGCCATGTGTACTCGTTACCCTGTCGAAATGCGGCTCAGGCCAGGAAAATCAGGCCAGCGTCAGCAGCCAGCGCACCACGGCGCTGAACAGCGAATCGATGCCGAGGAAGAAAAGCGAGAGGATCACCGTGAGGATGAACACGAAGATAGCGGTGCGCACCGTTTCCTCGCGCGTCGGCCATACGACCTTGCGCCCTTCGGTCTGCACCTGCCGGAGGAATTCCGCCGGGCTGGTTTTCTTCTGGTCTGCCATGTTCCACGTCTCTCGCGTAAAAATCGTGCCGCCTTCCGCCACGTCCCTTTCAGGTAGGGTCTTTCGCCGCCCCGGTTCAAGTCCGGGAGGGGCTTTTCTGCGATCCCAATGTCGGAAGACGGCGCTGCATCTACCGCCGCATCGGTCAAAAGGCAAGCGGTGGACGTGCGTCTCTTTCACCCTTTGCAAGTGGCGCCGGCGGCCCTAGCGTGCATGCTTTCAGTTTTCCGGGACGCATGAGGGGAATACTCGCGATGGCACTAGGCCAGACACCAAGTCTGGGCGATCGGCTGGTACAGCCGGTTACCAACATTTCCGATTTCATCTGGGCCGGCCTGTGGAACGGCGAAGCGGTCATTCCCTTCCCCCCGCTGGCCATCATCCTCCTGGGTGTCGGCCTGTGGTTCATGGCCGGCCTGCGGTTCTACCCGATCACCAAACTGGGGGCAGCGGCCAAGGGCCTGTTTGCCGGACGCAAGGGCGAAGGGGCGGGCGAAATCAGCCCCTTCGCCGCGCTGTCGACCGCGCTTTCGGGCCAGGTCGGCACGGGCAACCTGGCCGGGGTCGCCACCGCGATCGCGCTCGGCGGTCCCGGGGCGATTTTCTGGATGTGGGTCACCGCGCTGTTCGGCATGGCACTGGCCTTTGCCGAAGGGTCGCTGGCGATTCGCTACCGCGAAACCACCAGCGACGGGGTCAAGCGCGGCGGGCCGATGACCTACATCATGATGGGCCTGGGGCCGAAATGGACCTGGCTCGCGGTCGTCTTCTGCCTGGGCACGCTGTTCAGCGCGCTGGTAACCGGCAACTCGATCCAGGCGAACGCCGTGGCCGATGGCCTGAACGAGCTGTTCGGGATCGAGGAATGGCTCGGCGGGCTGATCGTGGCCGTGCTGGTATTCGTGGTCATCATCGGCGGGATCAAGTCGATCGGTCGCGTCGCCGAAAGCGTGGTGCCGTTCATGGCAGCCGCTTACCTGGTGATGGCCGTAATCGCGCTGGCGCTCAATTTCGCCGATCTGGGTGAAACCTTCGCGCTGATTTTCGACGGCGCCTTCAACCCGCAAAGCGCGGTGGGCGGCTTCACCGGCGCGGCGATCATCATGGCGATCCGCGCCGGCGTGGCGCGCGGCCTGTTCTCGAACGAGGCGGGCCAGGGTTCGACCCCGATCG
>CAXICP010000573.1:0-1951 GCA_964022595.1 uncultured Salipiger sp. | reverse complement strand
CCGATGACCAGCCAAATGGCCGAGGACGAGAACGAGGCGAACACCCTTTCGGGTTCGGCGCTTCCGGTCAAAATCAATGAGGCGAACAGGAAGGTCGCGGCCACATAGCCGGGCACCACGCCCGTTCCCCACAGCGCCAGCGTGACCAGCACGATGCCCAGAACCAGCCCCTGGCCCGCGTCGATCCCGAAGGGCAGCGCCAGCGCGCACCAGGTGGCAAGGGCGGCGACAAGAAGCACGGTAAGGTCTTTGCTGCGAAGCATCCATCGGTCCTTTCGCGGTGTTCGACCGATTGGTATACCAGCGCGCGCGGCGGGGGTAGAACGCAGGGGTGATAAAAATCGCCGCACGGGCGCGGCGCGCCCCCAGTCAGTCCGACAGCTCTGTCTGGCGAATGCTTTTGGGCAGCAGGCGGGAATAGACGGATTCCAGATGTTCGACCATCGCCTGCGCCGCGCGCTCGCCGTCACCGGCAGAAATCGCCGCGACGATGGCATCATGTTCGCGGAAACTGGAATAATCCGGCGCCGGTTTGCGCGTCTTGCGCGCCTGCCCCCAGACGATGGACCGGCGCACGGAATTGAGTGTTTCGAAGAAATACAGGAACAGCTGGTTGTGGGTGGCCCGCGCGATGGCATGGTGCAGGTTGTTGTCCCATGCCTCGTAGGCGCGCCAATCCTCGGCGGCGCGGCAGCTGTCGGCGCAAAGTCGCATCTGTTCGCGGTCCGACGGGCTGGCGTGGCGCGCGGCCAGCCGGCCCAGTTCCGGCTCGATCGTGAAACGTACCGCGACCAGCTGGTCCGGCTTGATCTGATCGCCCAGGTAGGTGACATCCTTGAGATTGAGAACCGGGCGCGCCCCCACGAAGGTGCCGCGCCCGACGTGGCGCCAGATGCGCCCCTCGGCCTCAAGCTTGGTCAGCGCGGCGCGCAGCTTGTTGCGCGTGGTGCCAAGCGCATCGCACAGCTCTCGTTCCGGGGGAAGGCGCGCATTGTGCCGATAGCCGACCGTGTCGATCAGCTCGCGCAGCCGGGTTACCAGATCGTCCGTGGTTTTCATTGTCCGCCCAATTCGCAGATTGGTTGATTGATCGGGACCCTAACTCGGTAGAACATCAACGCAAAGAGGGGTCTGCGGAATTGCCCGCCATCTGACCTTGTCTGACAGGAAACCTTAGCACGAGGGAGGAGAGCCGATGCGCCTTGCAACGATCTCTTACAATGAAAAACCCGTTTGCGTCGCCGTTCTGGACAATGGCGCCATGCTGGATATCGCAAAAGCCGCCCGGGATGTGCCCGGCCCGGCGGGCGATGCGCTGCGGGCGGGATCGATGCAAGAGCTGATCGCCGCCGGCCCTGATGCGCTAAGCGCGCTGCGCGCACTTGTGGTCGACGCGCAGGGCGGCAAGCACGGCGATGCGCTGGCGCCGGCGGGCGCGCCGCTGCTGGCGCCGATCCCGCAGCCGCGCAAGAACGTGTTCTGCGTCGGGCGCAACTATGCCGAACATATCGCCGAAGGCGACCGGGCGCAGAACCAGAAGGTCGGCGTCACCCAGTACCCGGTCTTCTTCACCAAGCCGCCCACCTCGATCGTCCCGCCCGAAGGCGACATCCTGGTGTTTCCGGCGGTGTCCGAGGCGATCGATTACGAGGTCGAGCTGACCGTGGTGATCGGCAAGCCGGGGCGCAACATTTCCCGGGCCGATGCCATGGACCACGTGTTCGGCTACACGATCCTGAACGACATTTCGGCCCGCGACATTCAGCGCCGCCACGGCGGGCAGTATTTCAAGGGCAAGGGGCTGGACGGGTCCTGCCCGGTCGGCCCGTGGATCGTCACCGCCGATGCCATCAGCAACCCGCATGCCCTGTCCATCGGCACCAAGGTCAACGGCGAACAGCGCCAGGACGGCAACACCGCCGACATGATCTTCGACATTCCGACGCTGATC
>CAXICP010000572.1:0-1957 GCA_964022595.1 uncultured Salipiger sp. | reverse complement strand
ACCCGCCGTTTTCCAACATCGATCTGGTGTCCTGCCGCAACCTGCTGATCTATTTCGGAGATTCGCTTCAGGCGGCGGCGCTGCCGATCTTTCACTACGCGATCAAGCCGGGGGGCACGCTGTTCCTGGGGCCGTCGGAAACGGTGGGGCGGTTCGATCATGCCTTCGACCCGCTGGACCAGGCGGCGCGGCTGTTCCGGCGCGGCGAGGGGCGTTCGCAATACCCCACGCATCTGCGCGGGCGCGAGGCGGGGCCGGTCGCCGCGCGGCGCCACGCCGACCAGGACACAGCGCCCGCAACCCGGATCGACTGGGGCGATGGCGGCGCCACCGACAAGCTTCTGTCGCAATACGCCCCGCCCAGCCTGCGCGTGACGCCATCGGGCGAGATCCTGCGCACCACCGGCAAGCTGGGCAAGTACATCGATTTCTCGGGTGCCGAAGAGGGGCCGCGCTATGCCGCGTCGCTCGCCCGCCCGGGCGTACGCGAGGCGGTGTCGGCGATCGTCCGGCAGGTGTCGCAAACACGGTCGCGCGCGATATCGCGCAACCTGTCCGCCGCGTCGGAATTCGGCAGCCAGCATTTTTCGCTGGTGGCCGAGCCGCTGACCGATGGCACCGTGCTGCTGATCTTCCGGGACAGCGACCGGTTCGAACCGCTGGCGGACGATGATTTCGACGATCTCGCGCCCATGGACAGCCATGTCCAGAGCCTTGAGGATGAACTGCGCGCCACCCGCGTGCGGCTGCACACCACCGTCGAGGAGTTGGAAACCGCCAACGAAGAGCTCAAATCCTCGAACGAGGAAATGATGTCGATGAACGAAGAGCTTCAGTCGACCAACGAAGAGCTGTCCACCGTCAACGACGAGCTGAAAAGCAAGGTCGACGCGCTGTCCGTGGCCAACAGCGATCTGACCAATTTCTTCGCCTCGACCGCGCTGCCGCTGCTGGTGGTCGACCGGGCGCTGACGATCCGCAACTTCACCGACGCCATTCAAGAGATATACCCGTTCCGCAAGACCGACTGCGGCCGCCCGCTGAGCGAGGTCACCAGCGTGCTGCAACAGAACGGCGAGGTGTTGCAGCTGACGCGCGACTGCATGCAGGACGGCGAAATGCGCCAGTTGCGCGTGACCGATCCGCAAAGCCAGCGCACATGGTCGCTGGTGGTCACGCCCTACCGCGCCGGCGAGGACATGGTGGACGGCGCGACGCTGGTCTTTACCGAGGAAACCAACGCGCTGCGGCTGGAACAGGCGCTTGAGCGCGAAGGCGAACGGCTGCGGCTGGCGCTGGACGTGTCCTCGCTTGGGGTGTGGGAAAACGATCCCGAACGGCGCATCCTTCGCATCGATGCGCCCGGGGCGCAGATCCTGGGCATCGAAGAGGGCGAAATCGCGCTGCCCCGGTTCCTGCGGCGCGTCACGCTGGAAGACCGGCGCGCCGTGACCGATGCCTTTGCCGACATGACCGACGATGGCGATGACATCGACGTGACCTTCCGGCTGGCCGCGACCGGCCCCCGGTTCACGTCGGTGCAGCTGGTCGGGCGCCGCGTGCAGTCAAGCGACAACACCCGGGTGCTGGGCGTGGTGTTCGATGTCACCAACGAGCGCGAGGCGCGCGACATCCGCGACATGATGCTGCGCGAGATGAACCACCGGGTGAAGAACATGTTCTCGATCATCTCGGGGATGGTGCGCATCGCCGGGCGCCGCACCGACTCGGTCGAGGCGCTGGTCGAAGGCATCCAAAGCCGGGTGAACGCGCTGGCGCGCAGCCACAACCTGACCCAGAACACCCCCGGCGCGCTTGGCCTGCCGCTTGAGGACGTGATCAGCACCTCGCTGGAACCTTACGAGGGGCAGGGGACTTGGAACATCTCCGGGCCGCGCGTGATGGTCGCCCGTCAGGACCTGACCGCGCTGTCGCTGCTGCTGCATGAATGGGCCAC
>CAXICP010000571.1:0-1958 GCA_964022595.1 uncultured Salipiger sp. | reverse complement strand
TCCAAGCTGGTGGGCACCACCAAGCCGACGATCCAGTCGATCCGCGAACGCACCCACTGGAACATCCAGAACATGCAGCCCATCGACCCGGTGGCGCTGGGGCTGTGCCGCCAGTCCGAACTGGACGGCGCCATTGCCAAGGCCGCCAAGGGCCGCGAAAGCGTGATGACCGACGACGAGCGCCGCAAGCTGGTGTCGACCGAGCAGAGCCTCGGGATGGAAACCGAACCCCGTCTGCCCACGGCGATCGAGGGGCTGGAAACCTTTACCCTGTCCGAATCCCGCTCGGATGATGACGAGGACAGCAAGGCGCCGAGCGACTACTCGGATGCGGAAAGCTTCTTCAACCTGCCCGCTTCGTCCGATGACGAAGACGAGGAAGACGGCGACGACAGCGACGACCCCCGCGGCTGATCGCCCGCGCCGGAATCATGAAAGGCCCGTGCCCCGGTGGCGCGGGCCTTTTTCGTGTTTCAGCGAAAGGACTTGTCGATCCGGTCAAAGGCGCCTTGGGCGAAATCCTCGCGAAAGAGCGCGTGATCGGACTTGAGCCGGTCGGCGGCTTCCCGGGCGAACCGGCAGATGTCGGCGATGAACAGATCGCGCGGGGTGGCGGATTCGACGATGGATGGTTCGACATCGTAATCGATCCGGCCCAGGTCGTCCGACAGCGCGTGGCTTTGCGCCAGCGCCGCGCCGCAGATTTCGGCGTAGTCCTTCCAGGTGCCAAAGCTCAGCTCGTCCAGGTCGATATCGTCGCGGAAGGGCGCGCGCTCGCGGCTCATGAAGCTTTCGCCGTCGATTTCCACCGCGCCGTAGAAGATGTCGCCATGGGCCAGCTGCACCCGCTGGCCGTGGACGATGCGGTCGGCCTTGTCCCCGGCCTTGAAGCTGCTGGGCGGGGTCAGCCCGTCCAGCGCAGAGCGCCGGGCGCTCTTGAATTCGATGACAAGATCGTCGGTGGCATCCTTGGACGGGCCTTCGATCAGCACGTAATACCGGGGCAGGCCCAGCGACGCGGTGCCCTGGCCGTGGCGGATGCACACGTCCTTGACCTTCATCTCGCCGGCGCGGAGGGGCTTTTCGAACCCCTTGGCGGCGGCCAGATCGTCCACCGCCTTCTGGAAGGTGTCGATCCGGGACGAGATCGGCTGAAGCTCGTCCGAGGGGCGAAAGCCCCGCCCGCCGGGCTTGAGATAATCGTCCCACAGCCAGTCGCGCCGGTCCTTCCAGGCCTGCCGGAACAGGCGCCGGATCACCTTGGGCGCGTTGTGCATGTGATAGCCGTCGGTCTTTTCGGTCGCGTGTTCGGCGTAGCGTTCCATCGCATCGAGGTAGCCGCGCACGAACCGCTTGACGATCCTGGCCCGCTTGGATCGCTTGAACCCGCCTTCGGTCTTGGCCGCGATCCAGAAGCCGGTGGCGCCGCGCTTGATGTCCCAAGTGAAGGGGGCGTAGATCGATTCGTCGAAATCGTTGACGCCGAAGATCGGCGCGCCGTTGCGGTCGGGCATCACGCCAAAGTTTCCCGGATGCACGTCGCCAAGCGCCATCACCGATGGCATGTGCCCGTCGCTGCCGACCATGTCGCGGTAAAACAGCAGCGCGGTGCCGCGAAAGAACTTGAACAGATCGCCGGTAAGCGCCTTGAACTTGTCCTGCGTGCCGCTGGCGCGGGTTTCGATGCGGGTGGCGTGATCCTCGCGCAGGGTCGACCTGACGTGTTCGCGCCGTTCCTGGCCGGTCAGCAGCTTGGGCGGCACAAGGGCCGAACCGTCCGACAGCGCCTCGGACAGGCGGCGGAAATGCGCGGCGCGCCCCTGCGTTTCGTCGGCGGGATGGGGGTGCGCGCGGCCGGTTTCGGTGGTCGCCTTGCCGGCGGGGGCCTTGGCCGTGGTCTTGCCTTGGGCCTTGCCATGCGCCTTGCCCCCGGTCTTGCCCTTGCCCGCCTTGCCCTT
>CAXICP010000570.1:0-1962 GCA_964022595.1 uncultured Salipiger sp. | reverse complement strand
CCTGCGCAACCCGATCGAAATGCAGGACGTGTCGGACCATTTCCGCGGCAGCGGTTTCGCGATCTTCGCCAAGCTGCTGGAACAAGACGGCACCGAAGTCCGCGCCATTCCCGCCCCCACCGGCGGGTCGCGCAAGTTCTGCGATCGCATGAACGCCTTTGCCCAGAAAGAGGGTCTGCCCGGCATGGGCTATATCTTCTGGCGCGATCAGGGGCAGGGCATGGAAGCCGCCGGCCCGCTGGCGAAAAACATCGGCCCCGAGCGGACCGAGGCGATCCGCCAGCAGCTGGGCCTTGGGGTCGGCGATGCGGCGTTCTTCCTTGGCGGCAAGCCGCAGGCGTTCCAGCGCGTGGCCGGAAAGGCGCGCGATGTCATCGGCGAAGATCTGGGCCTGACCGACAAGAACCGGTTCGCCTTTGCCTGGATCGTCGATTTCCCGATCTACGAAAAGGACGAAGAGTCCGGCAAGATCGATTTCGAACACAACCCGTTTTCCATGCCGCAGGGCGGGATGGACGCGCTGATGGGCGATCCGCTTGCGGTCAAGGGCTACCAGTACGACCTGGCCTGCAACGGTTACGAACTGGTGTCCGGCGCGATCCGCAACCACAAGCCCGACCTGATGCTCAAGGCGTTCGAAATCGCCGGTTACGGCGAAGACGAGGTCAAGAAGCGGTTCCAGGGCCTGTACAACGCGTTCCAGTACGGCGCCCCGCCGCACGGGGGCTGCGCCGCCGGGATCGACCGGATCGTCATGCTGCTGGCGGGCACGTCCAACATCCGCGAGGTCATCATGTTCCCGATGAACCAGCGCGCCGAAGACCTGATGATGGCCGCCCCGTCCGAGGCAAGCTCGGACCAGCTGATGGAACTGTCGCTCAGGCTTATTCCGCAGGAATGATCCGGGCCGCGTAGGCTCCGTCGCTCACAAGGGCGCCCCGCACGGGCGCCCTTTTTCGTTCGGCTCACGACGGTTCGGACAGCCCCGCAAGGATCGGGCAATCGGGGCGGTGATCGCCGTGGCAGGCATCGACCAGCCTGGCAAGCGTGGCGTGCATGTCCTGCAGGCGGGCGATCTTGTCCTCGATCTGTGCAAGGTGGCCGATGGCAAGCTGCTTCACGTCGGCGCTGGCGCGCGTTTCATCCTCGTAAAGGCCCAGCAAGGTGCGGCAATCCTCGATGGTGAAGCCAAGCGCGCGGGCATGGGCAAGAAAGCGCAGCTTGTGCAGATCGGTTTCCGAAAACACGCGGTAACCGTTGTCGCCCCGGTGGGGCGCGATCAGCCCGATGTCTTCGTAATAGCGTATGGTCTTGGCGGGCAGGCCCGCCCGTTCGGCGATATGTCCGATGTTCATTCCGCAGGCTCCGTGATGAAGGGTTGCGCCGTGTCCCGGGGCCGAGGCGCCATCACCGGTGACAGCCGCCGCAGCCGCAGGGCGTTGGTCAGCACGAACACCGACGACAGCGCCATCGCGCCCGCCGCCAGCATCGGCGACAGCATCATGCCAAAGGCCGGGTACAGCGCCCCCGCCGCCACCGGGATCAGCGCCACGTTGTAGCCAAAGGCCCAGGCAAGGTTCTGGCGGATGTTGCGCAGCACCGCGCCGCTGACGGCGATCGCCTCGACCACGCCGCCGGGCGCGCCCGACACCAGCACCACGTCGGCGCTTTCGATGGCCACGTCGGTGCCGGTGCCGATGGCGATGCCCACGTCCGCCTCGGCCAGCGCGGGGGCGTCGTTGATGCCGTCGCCCACAAAGGCCACGGGGCCGAACCGGTCGCGCAGGGTCCTGACCGCGTCCAGCTTGCCCTCGGGCAGCACCTCGGCCTGGACGTGTTCGATGCCAAGATCGGCGGCGATGGCGCGGGCGGTGGCGGCGGTGTCGCCGGTGATCATCGCCACGGTCAGGCCACGGTCGCGCAGCGCCTTCACGGCCGCCCTTGCGCCCGGCTTGACCTTGT
>CAXICP010000569.1:0-1968 GCA_964022595.1 uncultured Salipiger sp. | reverse complement strand
GAGGTCGGCGTCTGACCCGCGCGTGCCGTCAGGCCAGCGCGGCCGGCATCAGCCCGCGCAGCGAATTGCCGATCCAGATCTTTTCGGCCCGGTCCAGATCGGCGCGGGTCAGGATCGCCTCGCGCACCTCCTTGGTGCTTAGCAGGCTTTCGCGCCGCACCCCGGGCAGCAGGCCGCAGCACACCGGCGGCGTCAGCTTCTGCCCGTCGATCTGCACGAAGATATTGGTGATGCAGCCTTCGCACAGCTCGTCCTGTGCGTTGAAAAAGATCACCTCGTCGATGCCGGCCGGTCGCGCCGCGAAGCTGTGGTCGTAAAGCTCGCGCCGCGTCGTCTTGAGCCGCAGGAACGGGTCGTCCTGGTCAAGCCGCGCGGCCGAGACCGCAAGGCGGCAGATTTCCGGGTGGGCGCCAAGTTCGAAGGGCCGGCTGGTCAGGTCCACGTCGCCCGCCTTGCCGAGGGTCATCCGCAGCCGCAGCGCCTGGTCACCTTCCAGTCGGTTGAACTGGCGCATGACCGCGATCGGGTCGTATTCGAAACCAAGGCGATCGCAGGTGGCCTGGCAGCGCGCAAGGTGGCGCCGTTCGCGCACGATGCCCGAATGCGGCAGCCAAAGCATGGTTTCGATCACGCGGAGCGTGGGATCAGTCCTGTCACGAAGCGGGATTTCCAAAGTGCTTCCTCGTATTCCGCCTCGCAGCGGCTGTCATGAACGATGCCGCCCCCGACACCCATCTGCGCGCGTCCCGGCCCGGTCACGGTCAGGGTGCGGATCGCCACGTTGAACGAAGCCCGCCCATCGGGCGCCGCCCAGCCGATGGCGCCGCAATAGGCGCCGCGGCGCCACTGCTCCAGCCGGTGAATCGCTTGCATCGCGGCGATCTTGGGCGCACCGGTGATGGAACCGCAAGGGAATAGTGCGTTAAATATGCGCGACAGGTCAAAGCCGCCGTTCAGCTGCGACTCGATTCGGCTGACCATCTGGTGCACCGTGCGATAGGTTTCGACCCTGAGCAGTTCGGGCACACGGACCGAACCGACCTTGCTGATCCGCGACAAATCGTTGCGCATCAGATCGACGATCATCACGTTCTCGGCGCGGTTCTTTTCGTCCTGCCCCAGCCCGTCGCGCAGCGCGCGGTCGGCCAGGGGCGTCGCGCCGCGGGGGGCGGTGCCCTTCATCGGCGCCACCGCGATGCGCCCCTGCGCATCCGCCCCGAAGAACAGTTCAGGAGAGCGCGACAGCAGCACCAGATCACCCAGCCGCACCAGCGCCCCGTGGCCCACGGGCTGAAGGTCGCGCATCGCCCACCAAAGCGCCTCGGGGCTGCCATCGAAACGCACCTGCACCGGCATCGTCAGGTTGACCTGGTAAAGGTCCCCGCGTTCGATCATCCGCTTGATTTCGTGAAAGCTTTGCGCATAGCGCGCGCGATCCCACCCGGGCGTGACGCTGATGACCCGCGCCGCGTTCCCCGGCGCGGGGGCCACGGGGCGCGGCGCGTCGAAAATTCCGAAGGTCAGCAGCGGGGCGCCTTGCGCCAGCAAGGGGTGCAGCGCCGGTTCCAGCGCAAAGCCAAGTTCGTAATTCGCCGCGCCCGCGATCCACGCGCCATCGCGCCGCGCCGCTTCAAGCCGCGCCAGCGCCGCCCGGGCCGAAGGCGCATCGTACGCCGTGACGATCTCGCGGGGGGCATCGAAGCGCGCGGGCACGCCGTCCGGCCCGTGTTCGACAAGGATCATGTCCCGAGGTTCTGGCTGCATCGCCCTGCCCTGCCGGTGCGCCGCCCCGAACACGCAAAAGGCCGCGCGTCCATGGGATCTGCGCGGCCTCTCACTGTCCCGAAGAGGGAAGGCTTACTTGATCTTGCCTTCTTTGTACTCGACGTGCTTGCGCGCGACCGGATCGTATTTGCGAACGGTCATCTTTTCGGTCATCGTGCGCGCGTTTTTCTTGGTCACGTAAAA
>CAXICP010000568.1:0-1968 GCA_964022595.1 uncultured Salipiger sp. | reverse complement strand
GCTCGAAGGTGTGACGGTTGGCAGCGATGTGCGGCTGGCGGGCGTCAAGGTGGGCACGGTGTCAGACATTTCGCTGAACCCGGAAACCTACCGGGCGGACATGGCGATCACCATGCAGGACGCGATCCGCGTGCCGGATGACAGCGCCATCGTGATCGCCTCCGAAGGGCTTCTGGGCGGCAATTTCGTGGAAATCAGCCCGGGCGGGTCGATGTTCTATCTGGATCCGGGGGACGAGATCATCGACACGCAGGGGTCGGTCAGCCTGCTTTCGCTGCTTTTGAAATATGTCGGCGGAGGAGACGATTGATGCCACGTTTCGGGATGATCCTGGCCCTTTTGGCGGGTCTGGCCAGCGCCGGCCATGCGCAGGAAGCCACCGAATCGGGGACGGGCGCGTTGCTGCGCGGCCTCGACAAGCTGACGGGCCGCGCGCGCGACATCGAATTGCCGTCCGGCGGGATGGCGCAGTTCGGCCGTATCGAGGTGTCGCTGTCCGAATGCCGCTATCCCGAGGGCGAACTGGCGAGCGACGCCTTTGCCTTTCTGACCGTGCGCGAGGCGGGCAAGCCGGACCCGGCGTTCCGGGGCTGGATGGTGGCGTCGTCTCCGGCGCTGAACGCCATGGACCACCAGCGTTACGATGTCTGGGTGTTGCGCTGCACGACGTCCTGACCCGACCGGGGCAGGGGCGTTCCGGCGAAATCCGCGCTGCGATCAAGCGCGTCGCGCAGCCGATAGCGGTATTCCATGCGCGAAATTTCGACCCCCCCAAGCGAGCCAAGGTGATCGGTCAGGAATTGCGTATCGAAAAGCGTGAAGCCGGCGCGCCGGCATAGGTCGACCAGCCAGCACAGGGCGATCTTTGATCCGTCCCGGCGGCGCGAGAACATCGATTCGCCGCAGAAGGCCGCGCCGATTTCGATGCCATAGACCCCGCCCGCAAGCCGCCCGTCCATCCAGACCTCAAGCGAATGCGCTTCGCCGCGCTGGTGCAGATCGGCGAAAAGGCGGCGAATCTCGGGGTTGATCCAGGTCTCGGCGCGGTCGGCGCAGGCGTCGATGACCTGCTCGAACGCCGTGTCCACGGTGACGTGGTAATCATCGCGCTTCAGCCGGCGGGCCAGGCTGCGCGAGATGTGCAGCCCGTCCAGCGGAATGATTCCCCGGCGGCGCGGATCGACCCAGAACAGGTCCGGGTCGTCGCGATGCTCGGCCATCGGAAAGATGCCCGAGCGATAGGCGGTAAGAAGCTGGTCGGCGCTAAGGCTCATGCCGCGCCGCCCCGCCTTCTGGCTGCGACAGCATCACCGCGCCTTGAACGGATCCGTAGCGAGCCATTTTTCCAGCCAGTGGATGTTGTAATCCCCGGCGTGGATCGCCGGTTCCTGCAACAGCGCGTGAAACAGCGGGATGGTGGTGTCGACCCCGTCCACGATCAGTTCGGACAGCGCCCGGTTGAGCCGCGCAAGCGCCTCGGTCCTGTCGCGGCCCTTGACGATCAGCTTGCCGATCAGGCTGTCGTAGTAGGGCGGGATGGAATAGCCCTGATACAGCGCCGAATCCATCCGCACCCCAAGCCCGCCGGGCGCGTGATACTGGGTGATCCTGCCGGGACAGGGGCTGAAATTCGGCAGCTTTTCCGCGTTGATGCGCACCTCGATGGCGTGACCATCGATTTCCAGCTCGTCCTGGGTGAAGGACAGCGTGTTGCCTTCGGCCACGCGAATCTGTTCGCGCACCAGGTCGACGTCGAAGATGGCCTCGGTCACCGGGTGTTCGACCTGAAGGCGGGTGTTCATCTCGATGAAATAGAACTCGCCGTCCTCGTAAAGGAATTCGACCGTGCCGGCGCCGGAATAGCCCAGCTCGGCCATGGCGTCGGCGCAGGTCTTGCCGATGCGCGCGCGTTCCTCGGGGGTGATGCAGGGGCCGGGGGCCTCTTCGAACACTTTCTGGTGGCGGCGC
>CAXICP010000567.1:0-1970 GCA_964022595.1 uncultured Salipiger sp. | reverse complement strand
CCGCCAGCGGCACGTTGAACAGGCAATGCGCCAGCGCCACCGCGATATGCGTGTCGAACAGCCCGATCGAGCTGTAAAGCTGAAAGAACGGCAGCGCGAACACCGCCGGGGGCGCCATGCGGTTCGTGAGCAGCCAGAAGAACAGGTGCTTGTCGCCGGTAAAGCTGTAGCGCGAAAAGGCATAGGCCGCCGGCAGCGCCACCGTAACGCTTATGGCGGTGTTCAGCACCACGTAGGTCAGCGAATGGACATAGCCCATGTACCAGGTCGGATCGTTGAAGATCGTCGCGTAGTTTTCAAGCGTCGGATTCTGTGGCCACAACGTCATGGCGCCCAGGATCTCGTCGTTCGGCTTGAAGCTCATGTTCACCAGCCAGTAGATCGGCACCAGCAGGAACAGCAGGTACAGGATCATGCCGCCCCGGGACACCGCCGTGCGGGCGCCGTTGCGCTCCGCGGTCTTGCGGCGCGCCCGGGCGCGGGTCGGGGCCGTGTCGCTGAGGGCGCTCATTTCGGCATGTCCTCGCGGTCCAGGTTGACCATGACGGTGTAAAAGGCCCAGCTGACCAGCAGGATCACCAGGAAATACATGATGGAAAAGGCGGCGGCGGGGCCAAGGTCGAACTGTCCCAGCGCCATCTTCACAAGGTCGATCGACAGGAAAGTGGTGGTCGAACCCGGCCCGCCCCCGGTGACGACGAACGGTTCGGTGTAGATCATGAAACTGTCCATGAACCGCAGCAGGATGGCGATCAGCAGCACGCCCTTCAGCTTGGGCAGTTCGATGAACCGGAACACCGCCCAGCGGCTGGCCTGATCGATGCGCCCGGCCTGGTAATAGGCCTGCGGGATGGATTGCAGCCCGGCATAGGACAGCAGCACGATCAGCGACGTCCAGTGCCAGACATCCATGACCACAACGGTGATCCACGCGGCCACCGCGTTCTGGCCAAGGTTGAAATCGATGCCCATCTGCCCCAGCGTGTAGCCCAGCAGCCCGATGTCGATGCGCGCGAAGACCTGCCAGATGGTGCCGACCACGTTCCACGGGATCAGCAGCGGCAGCGCCAGCAGCACAAGGCAAAGCGACGCCCAGAAACCCTTTTTCGGCATGCACATGGCCACGGCGATGCCCAGCGGCACCTCGATCGCAAGGATCACCGCCGAAAAGATCAACTGGCGCTTCAGCGCGCCCCACATGCGTTCGGAATGCAGCATCTCCTCGAACCATTCGATGCCGACCCAGAAGAACACGTTGCTGCCGAAGGTGTCGTTGAAGGCATAGTTCACCACCGTCATCAGCGGGATCACCGCCGAAAACGCCACCAGCACGAACACCGGCAGCACCATGAACCAGGCGCGGTTGTCATGTGTCTTGTCCATCACGCGGCCCTTTGCTGCGGCGCGATGCGCCAGTCGTCGACGTAAACGCCCACCTGCCCCGGCACAAAGCTGACGCGGGCATCCATGGCGGGCACCGGCAGGCCTTCGGGCAGCACGGCGTTCAGCGGGGCGCCCTGGTATTCGGCCCGCACGATGCGGTGGCGGCCCACGTCCTCGACCCGGCGCACCTGCACGGGAAGGCCGGCGCCGCTGTCGTCGAACTGCACGAACTCGGGGCGGATGCCGAACTGCACGCGGCCCTTGGGCGCGCCGTAATCGGCCCCCAGTGCGACGCTGTGCCCGCCAAGGTCCGCCACCGCCCCCTGCACCGTCGCATCCAGCAGGTTCATCCCCGGAGAGCCGATGAAATAGCCCACGAAGGTGTGTCTGGGCGCCTGGAACAGTTCTTCGGGGGTGCCAAGCTGCACCACCTGCCCGTCGTGCATCACCACCACCTTGTCGGCGAAGGTCAGCGCCTCGGTCTGGTCATGGGTGACGTAGATCATCGTGTGCCCGAAATCGCGGTGCAGGGTCTTCAGCTGCGTGCGCAGTTCCCATTTCATGTGGGGGTCGATCACCGTCAGCGG
>CAXICP010000566.1:0-1973 GCA_964022595.1 uncultured Salipiger sp. | reverse complement strand
CCACCCGAACGCTCGGCGTAGCGCGGGCCGAGGATTTCGAACAGCTTGGCGACGTCCTTGTCTTCCTTCAGCTGCGAAGCGGCCTGGCGACGGGCGTGCAGGTCGCCGCGCTTGCCCAGCGTGATCAGCTTGTCGATGATCCGCTTGAGTTCCTTCGCCTTGGGAAGGGTGGTTTTGATTTGCTCATGCTCGATGAGCGAGCCGGCCATGTTTGCCCACAGCGCCTTGCGGTGCTCGTGGGTGCGGTTCAGGCGGCGGTAACCTTTTGCGTGACGCATTGTCGTGTCTCCAGATGTGCCCTCTACGGGCTGTTTTGCTTTGTCAGGCGGCCCATGCGGTGCGGGTCGCTCTCCTTGGGGCCGTGTGGCCCGGTCGTGCGGGCGCGTGCGCCCATCCCCAAGCGGGGAACCCGGCGGCGCAGGTGTCTGGCGCCGCCGGGATCTTCATTGCTCTCAGAACTGGTCTTCGAGCTTCTTGGCAAGATCCTCGATGTTGTCGGGCGGCCAATCCTCGACATCCATGCCAAGGTGCAGACCCATCGACGACAGCACTTCCTTGATCTCGTTCAGCGACTTGCGGCCGAAGTTCGGGGTGCGCAGCATCTCGGCTTCGGTCTTCTGGATGAGATCGCCGATGTAGACGATGTTGTCGTTCTTGAGGCAGTTCGCCGAACGCACCGACAGTTCCAGCTCGTCCACCTTCTTGAGCAGAAGGGGGTTGAATTCCAGACCGTCGTCGTCGTCCTGGCGGCTGGCCGCCTCGGGTTCGTCGAAGTTCACGAAGATCGACAGCTGGTCCTGCAGGATGCGGGCCGCATAGGCGATGGCGTCGTCAGGGGTGACGGAGCCGTCGGTTTCGACCTTCATGGTCAGCTTGTCGTAGTCCAGCACCTGGCCTTCGCGGGTCGGCTGCACTTCGTAGGAAACGCGCTTGACCGGCGAATAGATCGCGTCGATCGGGATCAGGCCGATGGGCGCGTCTTCGGGCTTGTTCTTGTCGGCAGACACGTAGCCCTTGCCGGTGTTCACCGTCAGCTCGACGAACAGGTCGGCGCCGTCGTCCAGGTGGCAGATGACGTGGTCCTTGTTCAGGACCTCGATGCCGTTGCTTTCGGCGATGTCACCGGCGGTGACCACGCCCGGCCCCTTGGCATTGATCGACACCCGCTTGGGGCCTTCGACTTCCATGCGCAGGGCCACGCCCTTGAGGTTCAGCACGACATCGGTCACATCCTCGCGGACGCCGGCGACGGACGAAAACTCGTGCAGGACGTTGTCGATCTGAACGCTGGTAATCGCCGCGCCCTGAAGGCTCGACAAAAGAACGCGGCGCAGCGCGTTGCCCAGCGTCAGGCCGAAGCCGCGCTCCAGCGGTTCGGCGACCACGGTGGCAACCCGCGATGGGTCGGCGCCGGGGCGAACCTCCAGCTGGGTCGGCTTGATAAGTTCAGCCCAGTTCTTGTGGATCATGCGTCCCTCCATTCCTGTCCGTGCCCCATGTCCTAAAGGCGCAGACGCCCGAGGTTGAAATGACGACAGCAGGGCCCCGCTGAAAAGCAGGGCCCCGCCATGTTGAAATTACCGATCAGACGCGGCGACGCTTCGGCGGGCGGCAGCCGTTGTGCGCGATGGGCGTCACGTCGCGGATGGACGTGATGTTGAAGCCCGCGGCAGCAAGTGCGCGCAGCGCGGATTCACGGCCCGAACCGGGGCCCTGAACTTCGACTTCCAGCGTTTTCACGCCGTGTTCCTGCGCCTTCTTGCCTGCGTCTTCCGCGGCAAGCTGAGCAGCGTAGGGAGTCGATTTCCGCGACCCCTTGAAGCCCATGGTGCCGGCGGACGACCACGAGATCGCGTTGCCCTGCACATCCGAGATCAGGATCTTGGTGTTGTTGAACGACGAGTTAACATGCGCCACGCCTGCGGCGATGTTCTTGGAGACCTTCTTCTTGCCTCCGCGACGGGTATCACGTG
>CAXICP010000565.1:0-1974 GCA_964022595.1 uncultured Salipiger sp. | reverse complement strand
CGGCGGTGATGTTCATCACCCACGACATGGCGGTTGTGGCGCAGATGGCTGACCGCGTGGTGGTGATGTTCCGTGGCAACAAGGTCGAGGAAGGCCCCGCCACGCAGATTTTCGAAACCCCGCAACATCCCTACACCCGCGCGCTGCTGGCGGCGGTTCCACGGCTGGGCGAGATGACCGGCAAGCCCTGGCCCGAGCCCATGAAGCTGCTGGGGCGCGAGCAGGGCGAAATCGCCCCGATCAAGGGCACCGACACGCCGCTTCTGACCGTCAAGAACCTGGTCACGCGCTTTCCGGTCAAGGGCGGGTTCTTTCGCCGCACCGTGGCCAATGTGCACGCGGTCGAAGACGTCAGCTTCACCATCAACAAGGGCCAGACGCTTAGCCTTGTGGGCGAATCCGGCTGCGGGAAATCCACCTGCGGGCGCTCGCTGTTGCGGCTGGTAGAACCGGAACAGGGCAGCGTGGATCTGGACGGCACCGATGTGATGGGGCTGGGCACCAAGGGGCTGCGCGAGGCGCGGCGCGAGATGCAGATGATCTTTCAGGATCCCTTTGCCTCGCTCAACCCGCAGATGGGGCTGGCCGACCAGGTGGCCGAGCCGATGCGCAATTTCGGCACGCATTCCGGGTCCGAGCTGATGGACCGGGTCGCGATGCTGTTCGACCGGGTCGAATTGCCGCGCAGCTTCATGCGCCGCTTTCCGCACGAGCTTTCGGGCGGGCAGCGCCAGCGCATCGCGATCGCCCGGGCGCTGGCCCTGTCGCCCAAGCTGATCGTCGCCGACGAGGCGGTGTCGGCGCTGGACGTGTCGGTGCAGGCGCAGGTGCTGAACCTGATGATGGAACTGCAGGCCGACATGGGGCTGTCCTACCTGTTCATCAGCCACGACATGGCCGTGGTGGAACGGGTGTCGCACAACGTGGGCGTGATGTACCTGGGGCGCATCGTCGAACTGGGCCCGCGCGCGGCGGTGTTCGAAAACCCGCAACACGCCTACACCCGCGCCCTGATGAAGGCCGTGCCGGTGGCCGATCCGCGCAAGCGCAAGTCGGAACGGGATCTGAATTTCAAGCCGATCCCGTCGCCGATCCACCCGGTCGGCTACACGCCCGCGCCGAACGTCTATGACGAGGTGACCCCGGGCCATTTCGTGCTGACCTCTGACAGCGGGTACTGACCCGCGCGCGCTGCCTGATTTTTCATCGCCCGCCACGGTTTTCGCCTTCGGCTCGCCGGGGGCTGGTGCACGCCCGGTCTTGCAGCACGGGCGCGACCGGTCTAGCCCGTTGGTGCACGAACAAAGGAACCCCCATGACGGCGCGACTCTCTCCCCGCGAGATCCTTGAAAAGCTTGTCGGCTTTCCCACCGTCAGCCGCGATCCGAACCTGCCGCTGATCGACTGGGTGGCCGACTACCTGGCGCGCCACGGCATCGACAGCCATCTGCACCGCAAGCCGGACGAACCGGACACAAAGGCGGCGCTTTTCGCCCATGTCGGCCCGCCCGAGGCAGGCGGGGTCGTGCTTTCGGGGCATACGGACGTGGTGCCGGTGGACGGGCAGACCTGGACCTCCGATCCCTTCACCCTGACCGAACGCGACGGGCGCCTTTACGGGCGCGGCTCGACCGACATGAAAGGCTTCGACGCGCTGGCCATCTGGGCCATGGTCGAGGCGCGCCATCGCGAAGTTTCCGTGCCGCTGCAACTGGCGCTGAGCTATGACGAGGAACTGGGCTGCATGGGCGGGCGCGACCTGGCGCAGGCCATGGTCGCCAGCGATCTGCCCCGCGCGAAATCGGTGATCGTGGGCGAGCCGACCATGCTCAAGGCCGTGACGGGGCACAAGGGCGGCGTCAACCTGTGGGTGCATGTGCACGGGGTCGAAGTGCATTCGTCGATCCTGCACACCGGCGTTTCGGCGATCATGTGGGGCGCCAGGCTGATCGAATGGGGCAACCAGGTGAACGC
>CAXICP010000564.1:0-1978 GCA_964022595.1 uncultured Salipiger sp. | reverse complement strand
GCACCGCGCCGGCGGGGCGGCCCGCCGCCGTTGCCGCCGCGCCAAGCCGGGCGCTGGCGTCCAGCGCCGCCGCTTTGGTCAGGGTCTGGCCGAACACCATGTCCGCGACCTGCCCGGCCAGCGCCACGCCGCCCGGCGATGCCCCCGCCTGCATAAGCGGAATGCGCGGGCCGGGAAAGGCGGGAATGTTCAGCGGTCCCTTGATGTCGAAGGCATCGCCGTGGTGGGCGGCGGGGTGGATCAGCCCGGTGTCGGCAAAGCGCCCGGCGCCGCGATCCATCAGCAGCGCCTTGGCGGGAAAGCTGTCCCAAAGCGCCTGCACCGCCGCGACATATTCCGCCGCGCGGGCGTAGCGTTCGGTGGATGACGGCATGTCGCCCAGGCCGAAATTCTCGTGCCCCGCAAGGGCGGACCACGTTCCGCCCGGCGCGGCCCCGGCTTGTCCAGTGCAGCGACATAAGCTGGCGCGCGACGTGATAGGGATGGGTGAAGCTGGTCGAAACGGTGGTGACCAGCCCGATCCTGGACGTGCGCTCGGCCAGCGCGGCAAGCAGCAGCGCCGGGTCGAGGCTGGCAAAGCCAAAGCCCTGATCCAAAGCGGCGACGGGCAGCGCGCTGGCGTCGGGGCGAAAGACGAAATCCAGCTGCGCCGCCTCGGCCGCCTGCGCGATGCGCGCGGCGAACCCGACGGAAAACAGGTCTTCGACGCCGCTGCCCGGCTGGCGCCAGCCCTCGCCCGAAAGCCAGGTGGGGGCCAGCGACATGCCGATGCAAAGCCGTTCGTGGCGTTTCATGGTGCCTGCGCCCCCGGCCTGCGGATCAGAACGTGCCCTGAACGCCGATGCCGATCATGCGCGGCGACGTCATCGATGCCTGCGTGAAGGGCACGGTTCCGCGCGCGGCCTGTTTGAGCACCGCTGCGCGCTCGTCGAAGACGTTGTTGACGAAGCCGTAGATTTCGATGCCGTCCTTGATCTTGTAGCTCATGCGCAGGTCGACCAGCGTGTAATCGTCGATCTTGTAGGCGTCGGTGTTGGCGGTGTCGGAATGATACCCGTCGACAAAGCGCAGCTGCCCCCCGACGTTCCAGGCATCGGAAATATCCCAGCTGGCGCCAAGGCTCAGCGTGGTGCCGGGGGCGCGGGCGAAATCGTTGCCTTCGAAATCGGGGGCATCGTCAAAGCCGGTGATTTCCGTCTGCAGCAGACCCAGCCCGGCGTTCAGGCGCAGCGCGTCGGTGGCCTGCCAGTCGGCGGCGACCTCAAGCCCCCAGGCTTCGGCATCGTCGGCGTTGATGGTATGGATATAGGTGGTGCCGCCAATGGTCTGCGTGACGTTGTACTGGTAATCGCTGTAGCGGGCGTAGAACAGGTTTCCGGTCACGAACAGCCGGTCGTCCAGCAGGCTGGCGCGGGTGAACAGTTCGTAGTTCCAGACGGTTTCGGCGTCGTATTCCTCCCAGGCCCTGGACGAGACGAAATCCAGCGACACGCCGCCGGGGTTGTAGCCCTTGGACAGCAGCGCACCGACGGTCCAGTCCGGCGTGACGTCATAGGCCAGGCTGATCTTGGGCAGCACTTCCGAGAATGTCTTGTCGTAATCCAGATCCGAGCTTGCAAAGCCCGGCGACACCTCGCCCGTGCGCGTGACCTCGTCGCGCTGATAGCGCAGCCCGCCGGTCAGCGTCCAGCCGGGGGCAAAGCGCCAGCTTGCCTCGCCAAAGACACCAAGGTTGGTCTTTTCATCCTCGAAGGTGGAAATGCCGCGTTGGTCCAGCCGGTCGTCCTGTTCGGTATGGGCCATGTACAGCCCCGCAAACCCGCTAAACGCGGCCGAGGCATCGCCAAGGGTCAGCGTGGTCTCGTTGCTCCAGTTGCCGCGCTGGATGTCGGCGTCGCCCGCGCCTTCGGCCCCGGTGCGCCGGTCGATGTCGGACCAGGTGTATTGCAGCTTGTTGTCGATGCGCACGCCGCCCAGA
>CAXICP010000563.1:0-1982 GCA_964022595.1 uncultured Salipiger sp. | reverse complement strand
GGCCCGGCGCGCGCGCATCGCGCAGGCCGCCGCCGCCAGCCGCGCCGACACCACCGCCGCCGCCGAAGCGGGCAGCGGCGCGCCGATGACCAAGGAGTGGGTCAGCCTGTGCCTTGGCCGCGCGATCCGGGCGCAGGCCTAACAGCACGGGCGCCGCGCCACGGTGTTCCACGAACTGGGCTGCCCGCTCATGCCGCTGGATCTGGACCAGCCGGGCAGCTATTTCCAGGAACCGCACTCGGGCGGGCTTGGCTGGGGGCTGCCTGCCGCCATCGGCGCGCAGATGGCCTGCCCCGACCGGTTGGTCTTTGCCACGATGGGCGATGGCAGCTACATGTTCGCCAACCCCACCGCCTGTCACCTCGTGGCCGAAGCCCATGACGTTCCGGTGATCGTGCTGGTGCTGAACAACGAGGAATGGGGCGCGGTGCGACATTCGGTCGAAGGGCTTTACCCCGAAGGCGCCGCGCGCGCCGCCAACGAGGTTCCGCTGACCTCGCTGCGGCCCAGCCCCGATTTCACCCGCACCGCTGCGGCCAGCCGCGCCCAAACCGAAACCGTCACCGACGGCGCCGACCTGCCCGCCGCGCTTGACCGCGCCATCGCGGTTGCCACGACCCAGCGGCGGCAGGTGCTGCTGAACATCGCCATCGCACGAAGCGCGCCGCACTAGCGGGCGCCCCGGAACGATCACCAAGGGAGGAACCCAATGACACTTCTCAAGACACTGGCCACGTCGGCCATCGCCCTGGGGCTTGCGGCCAGCGCCGCCAGCGCGCAGGAATTCAAGCTCAAGCTGCACCATTTCCTGAGCCCCAAGGCCCCGGCCCATGCCCAGATGCTGGAACCCTGGGCGCAGCGCATCGAAGAGGCCACCGACGGGCGCGTGCAGATCGAAATCTTTCCGTCGATGACGCTGGGCGGCAAGCCTCCGCAGTTGCCGCGACAGGCGCGCGACGGGGTGGTCGACCTTGTCTGGATCGTGAACGCCTATGCGGCCGGGGCGTTTCCGCGCACCGAGGTGTTCGAACTGCCCGGCGTTCACCAGGGCGACAACGCCGCCGTGAACAAGGCAATGCTGGCCATGTACGACGAATACCTCGCCGAGGATTTCCAGGGCGTCGTGCCGATGTTCCAGCATGTCCACCAGGGCCAGGCGATGCAGATGGCCAGCGACGAGATCCGCAGCCCCGACGATCTTGCCGGCAAGAAGATCCGCATCCCCTCGCGCACGGGCGCCTGGGTGCTCGAGGCGCTTGGCGCCTCGCCGGTCCAGACGGCGGTGGGTGAAATCCCCGTCGCCCTGTCCAAGAAGGTGATCGACGGCGCCCTGATCCCGTTCGAGATCATCCCCGCGCTGAAGATCCACGAGGTCACCGATTACCAGATCGAGGGACCGGGCGGCAAACGTCTTGGCACCACGTCGTTTTCCGTGCTGATGAACGAAGACAAATGGGATAGCCTGCCCGAGGACATCCAGGCCGTGTTCCGCGAGGTGTCGGGCGAAGACTGGCACGCCGAGGTCGGGGAGGTCTGGACCGACGCGGACGCCTTCGGCATCAAGGTGGCCACCGACAGCGGCAACACCCGCATCCAGCTGACCGAAGAAGAATGGGCCGCCTTCGACGAAAAGACCGCCCCCGTGGTCGACCGCTGGATCGAAGAAATGGATTCGCAGGGCATCGACGGGCAGGCGCTGTATGACCGCGCGATCGAACTGGTCGGCCAGAACATGGCGACCAACTGATGGCGGCGATTGCCGGCGCGGGGCGTTTTCGTCCCGCGCGCATCCTGATCAAGGGCTGGGCGCTGTTCGGCGGGGCCGTGCTGCTGGCGGTGGTCGCGGTCAACGCCTGGTCGATCCTGGCGGGCTGGACCATGAACCGCCCCTTCCCGGGCGATTTCGAACTGACCGAAATGGGCACCGCCATCGCGGTCTTTGCCTTCCTGCCCTATTGCCAGCTGACCGGGGCGAACGTGTC
>CAXICP010000562.1:0-1987 GCA_964022595.1 uncultured Salipiger sp. | reverse complement strand
GCGGGCGCATGTCCTCGACCTGACCGGGCTGGGCACGCCCTTCGACCGGGCCGCAGACGGCGCTTACGTCCTGTCGCGCGAAGCGGCGCACAGCTTTGCCCGTGTCGTGCGGGTCCGGGGAGATCAGGCCGGGGCCGAGATCATGCAGGCCCTGACTGCGCAGGTCCGCGCAGCACCCCATGTGCAGGTGCTGGAAGGCGTGATGGCCACCGGGCTGGTGGTTGAGAATGGCCGCGTGCGCGGCGTCAAGGTCGCGCGTTGCTCGGGCGGGCTGTCGCGCTCGGTTGTGCTGCGCGGCGCGGCGGTGCTGCTGGCCGGGGGCGGATCGGGCGGGCTCTATGCGCTGACAACCAACCCGCCGCGCATCCGCGGGCAGGTGCTGGGCATGGCGGCGCGGGCGGGGGCGGTGATCGCCGATGCGGAATTCGTGCAGTTTCACCCCACGGCCATTGCCGGTGGTCCCGACCCTGCGCCGCTGGCGACCGAGGCGCTGCGCGGCGAAGGCGCGACGCTGATCAACAGGCACGGCGAACGCTTCATGCGGGCGGCACATCCGGATGCCGAACTGGCACCGCGCGACATCGTGGCACGCGCCGTCTTTGCCCAGACGCAGGCCGGGCTGGCCCCGGCGCTGGACACGCGGGCGGCCCTTGGCGCACGCATTCTGACCGACTTCCCGGCGGTTGCCGCCGCCTGCCGCGCGTCGGGCCTCGACCCGGTGACGCAGCCGATCCCGGTCGCCGCTGCCGCGCATTACCACATGGGCGGGATCGCGACGGATGCCGAGGGGGCGAGCACCCTGCCCGGTCTTTGGGCCTGTGGCGAGGTCGCCTCGACCGGGTTGCATGGCGCGAACCGGCTGGCGTCAAACGGGTTGCTTGAGGCACTGGTCTACGGACGACGTTGCGCGGATGCGATAGCAAAAGGGCTGGACGCGGGTGATGCCGCACCGGTCCGGCTGCCCGACCTCGCCCCGGTCCGGCTGCCCGACCTCGCCCCGGCCGGGGAACCCGATCCGGCGCTTGTCGCCCGCTTGCGGCAGGCGATGACCGAGGGCGCCGGCGTGATCCGCACCGGTGCCGGCCTGCGCCGCACGCTCGACACGATTGCCGCGATCGAGACCGCTCAGCCCGGCTGCGACGCCCTGCTGAACATGACCGCAACCGCCACGATGATCGCTGCCGCCGCCCTTGCCCGCAACGAAAGCCGGGGGGCGCATTTCCGCTCGGACCATCCCGAGGTCCAGGGCGAAACCGGCGAGAGATCCTTCTTTACGCTTGCACAGGCGCAACATATCCGCGCCCAGGCCCGAAAGGAGCCCGCATGAATACCACCCCCCTGCCCGACCTGATCCTGGAACCGCTGGTCCGCGCCGCGTTGCTGGAGGATCTGGGAACCTATGGCGACATCACCACCCGCACGGTGATCCCGGCAACGACACGCTACACGGCAAGGCTGAATGCGCGCGAGGCGGGCGTCGTCTCGGGCCTGCAGGTGGCGGCGCTGGCCTTCCGGCTGATCGATCCGTCGCTTGTGGTTACGGCACACAAGACCGACGGCGTCGCGATCCGGCCGGGCGATCTGCTGATGGAGATCGCGGGCGCCGCGGCCTCGATCCTGTCGGCCGAAAGGGTCGCGCTGAACTTTGCCGGGCGGCTGTCGGGGATCGCGACGATGACAGCGTCCTTTGTGGCGGAAACGAAAGGCACCGCGACCCGCGTGACCTGCACCCGCAAGACCACCCCCGGCCTGCGGCTGGTCGAGAAACAGGCGGTGCTGCATGGCGGCGGGTTCAACCACCGTTTCTCGCTGTCGGACGCGATCCTGATCAAGGACAACCATATCGCGGCGGCGGGCGGCATTCGCCCGGTGCTGCAGGCGGTGAAGGCGCAGGCCTCACATATGGTGCGCTGCGAGATCGAGGTCGACCGTCTGGACCAGCTGGCAGAGGTGCTGGACGAGGGTGGTGCCGATGTCGTTCTGCTGG
>CAXICP010000561.1:0-1989 GCA_964022595.1 uncultured Salipiger sp. | reverse complement strand
CAGCTCCATGCCGGCCTGGCCTTGCGTGACGCCGTCGCACATGGCCGGAACGCCGCCGGCCACCTGCGCCGTGCAGCCTGCCGCGCGCGCGGCGTCGCGAATGACCTGCGGGTACCGTTCGAAAGGCTGATGCGCCGAAAGCATGTCGTTATAGGCGGTGACGATCCCGAGGTTGGCGGCCAGCCCCTCGGCCAGCGCGGACTGGTCCTGCCCCATGGCGGCATAGGCATGCGCCTGGTTGCCGCAGGTCAGATGGGCGCGGCGGGGGCCTTCGTCGGCGGCGCGGCGCATCCGGTCAAGATAGGTGGCGCGCCGGGTCCGGGAACGGTTTTCGATGGTCTCGGTGACCTTGGCGATCGTGGAATCGAGCGGCATGGGTCTCTCCATATCTGGCATCGGCCCCGCGGCGGCGAGGCGCTGGCTTGGGACCGAGATTTATACCGGTTAGCGGTAACAGTAAAGCGCGCGCGCAATGACAAGGCCGCGCCTGCGCGCAGCAATCGCGTTTGCCGCTTTTGATGGCGCCCGTTTCGCGCATTCCCTTGCGCCCAAGGGCGCGGTATAGGGGCGGCATGAATGCTTCTCTTCCTGTCGTGCGCCTGACGCCGAAAGCCAACGCCCGCGCCCTGCGCCGCGGGTTTCCCTGGGTCTATTCCAACGAGATGGTGCTGGATCGGCGCACGAAGGGGCTTGCCCCCGGCACGGTGGCGCTGCTTGAAGACGCCGATCGCACGCCGCTGGGGCTGGTCGGGGTGACGCCCGGGTCCAAGATCGCGGGGCGCATGCTGGACCGGGATGTCGACGCACAGATCGACCGGGCCTGGCTGACGGCCCGCCTGCGCAAGGCGCTGTCGCTGCGCGAGCGGCTGTACGATGCGCCGTTCTACCGGCTGGTGCATGCGGAATCAGACGGGTTGCCGGGCGTGATCATCGACCGTTTCGGCGATGTCGCGGTGATCCAGCCCAACGCCGCCTGGGCCGAACTGCTGCTGGACGATCTGTCCGGCGCGCTGGCCGAGGTGACGGGCGTAAGCTGCATCCTGAAGAATTCCGGCTCGCGCGGGCGCGCGCTTGAGGGGCTGAGCGATGCGAACGCGGTGCTGCTGGGCACCGCCCCCGAGGCGCCCATCGCGGTGCAGATGAACGGGGCGACCTACATGGCCGACCTGACCGGCGGGCAAAAAACGGGGCTGTTCTTTGACCAGCGCCCGAACCAGTCCTTTGCCGCATCGCTTGCGGCGGGGCAGTCCGTGCTGGACGTGTTCAGCCATGTGGGCGGCTTTGCGCTTGCCGCCCTGGCGCAGGGCGCGGCTTCGGCGCTGGCGGTGGACGGGTCGGCCCCGGCGCTGGCGCTGGCCGCCGAAGGGGCCGAGCGCATGGGCGCGGCGGACCGCTTTGCCACCCGGCAGGGCGATGCCTTCGACGTGCTGACCGCGCTTGGCGCCGAAGAGGCGCGCTTTGGCGTGGTGATCTGCGATCCGCCCGCCTTTGCCCCCGCCAAGCCCGCGCTTGAGGCCGGGCTGCGCGCCTATGAACGCATCGCCAAGCTGGCCGCGCCGCTGGTGGACGAAGACGGCTATCTCGTGCTGTGTTCCTGCTCGCACGCCGCCGACCTTGGCAGCTTTACCGGCGCCTGCCTGCGCGGCATCGGCCGTGCGGGGCGGCGCGCGCAGCTGCTGCACACCGGGTTTGCGGGGCCGGACCATCCGTTGCTGCCGCAGCTGGCGGAATCGGGGTATCTCAAGGCGCTGGTCTTCCGCCTTTGAAGGTGCTGCTGGACACCTGCGTGATCTATCCCACGGTGATGCGCGAGGTCCTGCTGGGCGTCGCGGCGCAGGGGGTGTACCAGCCGCAGTGGTCCGCGCGCATCCTTGAAGAATGGGCGCTGGCCGCGCGCAAGCTTGGCCCCCTGGGCGAGGTGCAGGCCCGGGGCGAGATCGCCAGCCTGCGCGCCGCCTGGCCCGGGGCCGAGGTGCGCTACAAGCCCAC
>CAXICP010000560.1:0-2021 GCA_964022595.1 uncultured Salipiger sp. | reverse complement strand
AGGGTAAAGCGCTTACCCCGCCCGCGCCGCGTCAGGCCGCGGCGTCGCGCAGCTTGCCCTCGGCCTGCAGCTTGGCGCGGCGGGCAAGGGTCATCACGTCCTGCCCCGAATGGCGCGGTACGATGCGATAGGCGGCTTCGACGAGGTTCTCGATCCCGAAGGCCACCAGCCCGGCGGCGATGATGCCCATGAAGATCCCGCCGAACGGGGCAGAGCGGATCTGCGTCAGCGCCGTGCCCACGCCGCCAGCCTCGCCGGGGTTGTGGGTCAGCCCGGCATAGAAGATCAGCGCGCCGATGATGCCGATCACGATGCCTTCGGCCACAAGGCCCGCCTTGAGCACCGGTTCCAGTTTCTGGGCAAGGTCGGTGACGCGGATGTCGGCCTTGTATTTCTCGGCGATGCCCTTGTGCACGTAATAGATGCCGGCGCCGACCGTGACGATCCACGCCGCCATGACAAGGTACGGCCCCCAGGGCATCGACATCAGCTTTTGCGTCGCACTTTGCGTGCCGTCCGACCCGCTGCCCCCGCCAAGCGCGGTCGCGGCGACCGACACACCGATGGCGCCGTGGATCAGCCCGGTGATCGCCTGGCCGGTGCGGGCGGCAAGGCCCTTGGCGTCGGTGCCTTCGCATTCCAGGTCCATGGCGGCGTCGATCAGGCGCCAGACCATGTACGCCATCAGCCCGATCGCGATGGCCCACAGCAGCGCGGCGCCCCAGGGTTCGCCCCGAAGGCTGGCAAGCGCGTCGGTCGTCCCTTGCGCCTGGCCCCCGTAGATGGCGGCGGACAGCGCAAGCCCGCCCACGATGACATAGACCGCTCCGCGCGCGGCATAGCCTGCGCGCATGACGGGAACGACCCAGGCGGGTGCTTTGGCGGACATGGAAACCCCTTTCATGATGGGGAACAAGCGCGCGCGGGGGTGTTTTTGTTCCCTCGCGCCGCCCGCCGCGTCGCATTCTTCGCGCATCACGCTGACGTGATGAAGAAATTCGAAACCGCGCCGCGCGGCGCTTCGTGGCTATGGGCAGATCCCGGCGATCACCGCCCGGAGCTTTCGAGGAGACTTCGACATGACCTTCAAGACCACCGCCCTTACCGCCGCCATTCTTGGCCTTGCCGCCCCGGCCCTGGCGCAGACTATGGAAAACCCGATGGTCGGCGGCGCTGCGATGTATGCGGACAAGACGATCGTGGAAAACGCCGTGAACTCGGCCGATCACGAGACCCTGGTGGCCGCGGTCAAGCAGGCCGGGCTTGTCGAAACGCTTAGCGGCGAGGGCCCCTTCACCGTCTTCGCACCCACCGATGATGCTTTCGATCAGATCTCGGATGAAAGCCTGTCGCAGCTGATGATGGATGAGAACAAGGCCCAGCTGGCCAAGATCCTGACCTGCCACGTGGTGGCGACCTCGGCGCTGTCGGATGCCATCGGGGGCATGATCGCGGATGATGGCGGGGTTCACCCGGTGCCGACCGTGGGCGGCTGCACGCTTCAGGCCAGCATGGACGGCGATCGCATCGCCCTGACCGACGAGCAGGGGCGCACCGCGCATGTGACCATCGCGGATGTGCGCCAGTCGAACGGCGTGATCCACGTCATCGACCGGGTGCTGCTGCCCGCCATGTAAGCGCATGGCCCGGTGCGGGCGTTCTATTTCCAGGAACGGCACGCCCCGCAACGGGCATGTGGCCCCCGGTGAACGCAGGTTCGCCGGGGGTCATTCGTTTGGTGGGGGCGCAAAACGAAGCGACCTGTGCGTCCAGGGGAAAGACGCACAGGCCTGGTCGGTCCGTGAGTGCCGGAATGTGCGAGGGACGGGTAGGTCGCAGCATCACAAGCCCGCCACCTTCAGGTTAGCACAACCTAACGGGGTAAAGTCAACTTATTATTCTCGTGCAGGATTGGCGGTTTCGCCCGGGCATACGGCAGGCCCGGGCGACAGTGTTCTACTTGAAGTTGCGGCTGTCCTTGATCTGATCCCAGGCCCAGACCACTTCTTGCAGCTGTTCTT
>CAXICP010000559.1:0-2024 GCA_964022595.1 uncultured Salipiger sp. | reverse complement strand
AGAACGCCGGGGATGCGGCCTATGTGCCGATGGCGCCGGGGTTCGACGGGGTCGCGTTCAAGGCGGCCTGCGATCTGGTGTTCGAGGGCCACGTGCAGCCGTCGGGCTACACCGAACCGGTGCTGCACAAGCGGCGCCTTGAACTGAAGGCGGGCCAGACCCGCGCCTAAGATGAACCGAACAAGGAAAGGATGACCCATTGGCAGGGATTTCTCTAAGCCGCGCACGGCAGATGATCCGCAAGACCTTCGATGCGGGCAAGGAGGCGGGAATGAACCCGCTGTCGGCGGTGGTGCTGGACGAGGGCGGCAACGTCATCGCCTTCGAACGCCAGGACGGCGCCAGCCCGGGCCGCTTCCGCATCGCCCATGGCAAGGCCTATGGCACGGTCATGCTGGGCATGCCCGGCAGCGCACAGATGGCGCGCGCTGAAGCACAGGCCTATTTCATGGCGGCCGCGAACGGCGCCTTTGGCGGCGCTGTCGTGCCCGTGCCGGGCGGCATTTTAATCAAGGATTCCAAGGGCCGCACCCTTGGCGCCCTGGGCGTGACAGGCGACAGTTCCGACAATGACGCCGCTGCCGGAAAAGCGGGCATCGAAGCCGCCGGGCTGACGGCGGTGGTCTGAGCAACCTTTCGGAAACCCTGCTCCTGCACTATGTTTCCGTGCAGGAGCAGAATGAAGAGGTTCGCATGGCCCGCCCTGTCGTCGGCATCATCGGCAACTTTCACATGATCAACGACAGCTACCCGGCCCACGCGGGTGGCGAGATGAACACCGAGGCGGTGTCCTGCGTGTCGGGATGCGTGCCGCTGCTGATCGCGCCCGATCCGCGCTTTGTGTCGGTGGACGAGTTGATGGAGGTCTGCGACGGCTTCCTGCTGACCGGCGGGCGCCCCAACGTGCACCCCGAGGAATACGGCGAAGAGGCGACCGAGGCACATGGCACATTCGATCGTGCCCGCGACGCCATCGTGCTGCCGCTGGTGCGCGCCTGCGTGGAACGCGGCCAGCCCTTCATGGGGATCTGTCGCGGGTTTCAGGAAGTGAACGTCGCCATGGGCGGCACGCTGCACCCCGAAATCCGAGATCTGCCGGGGCGGTTGAACCACCGCATGCCCCCGGACGGCACGCTGGAAGAGAAATTCGCCCTGCGCCACAAGGTGACCCTGACCGAGGGCGGGTGTTTCGAAAAGCTGTTCGGCGCCTGCGAGGTGATGACCAACACTCTGCACGGGCAGGGCATCAAGACCCCCGGCGCGCGGATCGAAATCGAAGGGCTGGCCCCCGACGGCACGCCCGAGGCGATCGTGGTCAAGGGCGCGCCCGGTTTTACCCTGTCGGTGCAGTGGCATCCCGAATGGGACGCGGCCAACGATCCGGTGTCGCGCCCGTTGTTCGAAGCTTTCGGCGATGCGGTGCGCGACTTTGTCGCCCAGCGCCGGGCGCCGCAGCGCATCCCCGCCTGACGCAGACCGAAAACCTACGCGGGGCCGCAGCGCCTGCGTCAGGTGACGGGCTTGCGGCGGTGATACTTGGGGTGATCCCAAAGCGCCCCGCGCAGGATGCGGGCCAGCACCTCGACCGCTTCCTTGATCTCGGCCTCGCCGATGAACAGCGGGGGGATGCCGAACCGCAGGATGTCGGGGGCGCGAAAATCGCCGACGACGCCCAGATCGATAAGCGCCTGCATGATCGCGTAGCCATGTTCCGAACGAAAGGACACCTGGCTGCCGCGCGCCTCGTTCTCGCGCGGGGTCGCCAGCTTGAGACCGGGGCAGTGGATTTCGATTTCCTCGATCATCAGGCCGGTCAGTTCAAGCGATCGCTTGCGCAGCGCGCCCATGTCGACCCGGTCCCAGACATCCAGCGCGGCGTCCAGCGCGGCCATCTGCAGCACCGGCGGCGTGCCCACGCGCAGCCGGTCGATGCCCTGGGCTGGGCGGTAGCCCGGTTCGAAGGAAAACGGCTTGTCATGGCCCAGCCAGCCGCATAGCGCGGGTTCCACATGGTCGATATGTTC
>CAXICP010000558.1:0-2026 GCA_964022595.1 uncultured Salipiger sp. | reverse complement strand
GTGCTGCGCATCCGCACGAACCTGTCGATGGTGTTCCAGCAGTTCAACCTGTGGGCCCACATGACCATCCTTCAGAACGTGATGGAAGCCCCGGTCACGGTGCTCAAGCGTCCCCCCGCCGAGGTCGAGCGCGCCGCGCGCGCCTATCTCGACAAGGTCGGCATCGGCGACAAGGCGGGCGCCTACCCCGCGCAGCTGTCCGGTGGCCAGCAACAGCGCGCCGCCATCGCGCGCGCCCTGTGCATGGAACCGCAGGCGCTGCTGTTCGACGAACCGACTTCGGCGCTTGACCCCGAGCTAGAGCAGGAAGTCGTCAAGGTCATCAAGGACCTTGCCGCCGAGGGGCGCACGATGATCATCGTCACCCACGACATGAAGATGGCCCATGATGTCAGCGACCACGTGGTGTTCCTGCACAAGGGCCTGATCGAGGAAGAAGGCCCGCCGGACGCGCTGTTCGGCACGCCCAAATCCGAACGCCTGCAGGGGTTCCTGCGATCCACCACCCACGCCTGACCGCCGGGCGCAAAAACCGCTACAAGGGAGAAAACGAATGAACAGGATCCTTATCGGCACTGCCGCGCTGGCGCTTTGCGCCGGTACCGCGATGGCCCAGGACGTGGTGCGCCTTGGGACCGAAGGCGCCTACCCCCCGTACAACTTCATCAACGACGCGGGCGAGGTCGACGGCTTTGAACGCGTTCTGGGCGACGAGCTGTGCAAGCGGGTCGAACTGACCTGCGAATGGGTCACCAACGATTGGGATTCGATCATCCCCAACCTCGTTTCGGGCAACTACGACGCCATCATCGCGGGCATGTCGATCACGCCCGAACGCGAAGAGGTTGTCGATTTCACCCAGAACTACACCCCGCCGTCGCCTTCGGCCTTTGCGGCGATGATGGACGGGATCGATCTTGATACCGCGGTGATCGCGGCGCAGACCGGCACCATCCAGGCCGCGCATGTGGCATCGATGGAAGGCGCGACGCTGGTCGAATACCCGGCCCCGGCCGAATCCGTCGCCGCCATGAAAGGCGGCGAGGCCGACGTGGTGCTGTCGGACAAGGATTACCTGATCCCGGTGGTCGAGGAATCCGGCGGCGAGGTGGTCTTCGTGGGCGACGACGTTCCGCTTGGCGGCGGCATCGGCATGGCCTTCCGCGAAAGCGACCCCGAGCTGCGCGGCAAGTTCGATGCGGCCATCCAGTCGATGAAGGATGACGGCACTCTCAACGAGCTGATCATCGAACATCTTGGCGCCGACAGCCCCAAGTTCTGATCCGGCCCCCTGATAGCGCCCCGGCAAGGCACCAGCCGCGCCGGGGCGCCACGCAGGCCGCCCCCCGCACCGGAGAGCCCCCATCCTGACCGCCTGCGCCGATCCGTCGACCCTGTCCGGCCTCAGCTGGCTGATGTGCTACCTGACGACGGGCAAGCACATGGCCTTTTACGGCTCGTTCGGGACAGTGCTGCTGTTGCTGGCGATCACCGCGCCGGTGGCGCTGGCCTTCGGTTTCGGCGGGGCGATGGCGGCGCGGGCGCGGACCCTGCCGCTGCGCTGGCTGGGCAAGGGCTATATCGCCGTGGTGCGCGGCGTGCCCGACATCGCCTTCTTCCTGTTCTTCGTGATCGCGCTGGACCAGCTGTTCGAACTGATCCGGCACAAGGTCAAATGCCCCGACTGGGACGCGGCGGTGCGGCAGGGCAATGATTTCGTGGTCTGCCCGGCGGCAAAGCTGCCGCTGTCGTCCTCGCCGCAGATCTGGCACGAGGTCTACGGCTTTTCGCTGGCGGTGCTGACCTTTGCCATCGTCTTTGGCGCCTTTGCCGCCAACGTGCTGTTCGGCGCAATGAAGGCGGTGCCCCGCGCGCAGCTGGAAACCGCCGAAGCCTATGGCATGTCGCATCGCCAGACCTTCTGGCGCATCCTGGTGCCGCAGATGTGGGTCTATGCGCTGCCGGGGCTGTCGAACCTGTGGATGGTGCTGATCAAGGCAACCCCGCTGCTGTTCCTGCTGGGGGT
>CAXICP010000557.1:0-2035 GCA_964022595.1 uncultured Salipiger sp. | reverse complement strand
CTGGCGGCCCTGGCCCCGCCCGGCCCCCCGCGGTGGAGCTTGCGGCGCAGGCCACCGCCATCGCCGCCGGCACGCAGGCGACGGCGGGCGGGTTGCTGCGCGCCACCGTCACCGCCCGCGCCGCCAGCGGCGAAGGCGCGGCGCTGACGGTCTACCTGCGCCCCGGGGGCCTGCAATGACTGCCCCGCGCCGCGCCGATCGTGGCCTCACCCTGTTGGAACTGGTGATCGCCATGGCGCTGTTTGCGATGGTCGCGATCATGGGCGTGCAATCCCTGACCGGCATGATGCGGCTGCGCGACGGGCTGACCGCGCGCGATGAAAGGACCGCCGAACTGGCGCGGGCGACGGCGTTTCTGCGCGCCGATCTTGGGGCGGTGCTGCCCCGGCTGTTCTACCCGCCCGGCGAGGCGGCGCCTCAATCCGCGCTGCGCCTTGATGGCGTGCAGTTGGCGATCACCACCGCCGGGCAGCCGCTGCTTGTCCACCCTCCGGACGCGCTGCCGGGCAGCGCGGTGCAGACGCACTGGCCGCAGCGGGTCGAATGGCGGCTTGACCGGGCGACGGGCACGCTTTGGCGCGGGGCGTGGCGCGACCTGACCCCCGCATCGCAAACTGCCCGGATGGCGGATGCGCCCGTGCTGCGGGGCGTCACCGGCCTGCGCCTGCGCAGCTACTGGCCGCAGATCGGCTGGACCGACGGCACCGCCCTGCCCGGGCCCGCCCGGCCCACCGGGGCGCTAGACACCGACAGCGCGTCGATCCCGCCCGAAACCTATTCCAGCGCCCTTCCCCTGGCGGTCGAAATCCTGCTCGACCTGGACGGGCGCGGGTCCCTTCGGCTGGTCGAGGCCCTGCAATGAAATCCAGCCCGGGGTTCGTTCTGGTCAATGCGCTGGTGCTGGTCGCCGCGCTGGCGGCAATGGCGGTGCTGCTTCTGGCGCGGGCCGAAGGCGGCCGGCAGCGCCTGTCACAGGGCATCGACGCCGAACAGTTGACGCTGAACCTTGACGCGTTCGAGGCGCTGGCGCTGGCCCGCATCGCCAGCGACGATCGCGCCGTCGACCACCCGGACGAACCTTGGGCCACGCCCGTCGCCGCCCTGCCGCTTGAACGCGGAGAAGTCGCCGGCAGCCTTGACGACCAGCAGGGGCGGTTCAACCTCAACTGGTTGGCAGGGGCGCCCGACGGCTTCCACCACCAGGCGTTCGACCGGCTGTGCGACAGGCTTGGCGTGCCATCCCGTGCAAGCGCCGCGCTGCGCGACTTCCTGCGCCCCGGCGGGCCCGCGCAGCCCGGCGCCTTTCTTCTGGCCGACCCGCCGACCGCGCCGCCTGGGGGCAGCCTTTTGATGGTGTCGCAGCTGCGCGCTGTGCCCGGCCTGCCCCCCGAGGCGCTGGCCCGCCTTGCCCCGCATGTGGCGGCGCTGGACGGGGCGAGCAAGCTGAACGTCAACACCGCGACGCCCCAGGTGCTGGCCGCGATGCTGCCCGGGCTGTCCGCCCCGGTGATCGACCGCATCGTTCAGGCCCGCAAGCGCACGCCCTATACGTCGGTCGATGCGTTCCTGATCGACGTCGGCCTTGCCCGCGCCGAAGATCCGCGCGGCGATGCCCCGTCCGATGAAGAACCTGCGCAGCAGTTGACCGAAGACATGGTCTCGGTCGCCTCGAACTGGTTTCTCGCGCGGATCGATGCCCGGCTTGGCCCCCGCAGCGCCACCCGCGAGCTGCTGATCGAACGCCGCGCATTGCACGAGGGGCCGCGCACCGCCTGGCGCGTCACGGTCCGGCCATGAACGCGGTTGCGGCCACCGGCGGCGCCGGGCATCCTGCGGCGGGCGCCACAAGGGACAGGCCGTCGATGACCACGGACAGCGCAGATCACGACTCTCGCCTGACGCTGGTGCCCGGCGCCGAGGCGCCCTTGCTGACGCTTGACCTGCCGCCGCGCCTGCGTGGCCATGCCCGCGAACAGGTCGCGCTGCGCATGCTGACCGACCGGTTGGGGCTTGGCCCGTCCGACATCGCGATGCG
>CAXICP010000556.1:0-2036 GCA_964022595.1 uncultured Salipiger sp. | reverse complement strand
GACGCAGGCCGCGGTAGCAGCCAAGGTCCATCAGGCGCTTGATGTTCATCTGCGTTTCGCGACGCAGGTCACCTTCGACGGTGTAGGTCGCGTCGATGTGCTCGCGGATGGCGAGAACTTCGGCGTCGGACAGCTCGTTCACGCGACGGGCGGCGTCGATGCCGACCGCTTCGCAGATGGCTTTCGCCGAGGTGTGACCGATACCGGTGATGTAGGTGAGGGCGATGGGCACCCGCTTTGCAGTCGGGATGTTGACGCCGGCAATACGTGCCAAGTCCATATTCCTTTTCGTTGCGGTTCCGTAGTTCCAGAACCTTTTTTCACAACATGAGCCCGGGACGCGGACGTCCGGGCTTTCCGCTGCTGAGGTAATCTGCGGCAAGGCATGGCCCGGCCACGAGAAAACGAGTCTCTGGTAAGAGATGGGGGTGGGTATGAGGATTCGCCCGGGGCGTCAAGCCCCTTCGGGAACCCTGCGCCATCACCGTGCGTTTTTGTTGTCCAGGGCAGACAGTCGCTGTTCGCGAACCCGTGAGGACCCGCTTAGTATATGCTGATACAGCTGTTTTATACAAGCCTTTCGCGCAGCCTGCGCGGCCACCCGAGCGATTTCGTGATCCTGCGCGACGCGCTTGAAAACAATTCGCGCGACGGGGTGACGGGCTACCTGCTGCGCGATCGCGCGCGCTTCTATGAGGTACTGGAAGGCACGGCCCCGGTGGTGGATGCGCTGTTCGAACGCATCAGCGCCGATCCCAGGCATTGCGACATCTGCATGCTCATGCGGCGATGCGTGTCGCAACGAGCGTTTGCGGGATGGTCGATGGGCTACGCCAATCTTTCGCCCGAAGACCGGGCCTGGTTCGACGGCGGGGCAGGGCGAAACCGCGGCGCCGTGGTCGTGCAGTTCGACCGCCTTGCCCGCCAGGCCGGGGCGCGCGCTGCGCTGCGCCGCTAGAGGGGGACGTGAAAAGGGGGCGACCGCAGCCGCCCCCCGTTCGAAATTTCAGGTTGTCGCGGGCCTTAGCCGTCAAGCTGGGCGGCAACGCCTGCCTTGACCTCGGCGATGTCGCCCATGCCGTCGGTGCGGCTGTACAGCCCCTTGGCATAGTAATAGCCCACCAGCGGAGAGGTCTGCTTGTAATAGGCCATCAGGCGCTGACGCAGGCTGTCGGCGTTGTCGTCGGCGCGGCGCTTGAATTCCGTTCCGCCGCAGTTGACGCATTTGCCATCCGCGGGGATCGGCTTGGTCTCGTCGTTGTAGACTTCGCCGCAGCTTGCGCAGGTCGACCGGCCGGTGATGCGCTTGACCAGCGCCTCGTCGTCCACGCGCAGTTCCAGCACGCAATCCAGCGACTGCCCCATCGACGCAAGCAGCTCGCCAAGCGCATCCGCCTGCACCAGGGTGCGGGGGAAGCCATCAAAGATGTAACCCTTGTTCGGGTCCGCCTCGAGCTTTTCGCGGATCAGGCCGATGACGATCTCGTCGGTGACAAGGTCGCCCCGCGCCATGACCTCGGCCACGCGGTTGCCCATTTCGGTGCCGCTGTCCTTGGCCTCGCGCAGCATGTCCCCGGTGGAAAGCTGGGTCATGCCCCGTTCTTCCTCGAGAATGCGCGCCTGGGTTCCTTTGCCCGCTCCCGGCGGTCCTAGTAGAATGATGTTCATCGCCGTGCCGGCCCCCTCCGCTTGGTCTTTGCCTTACCTTTGCCGCGCAGTTGCGATTTCTGAATAAGACCTTCGTATTGATGCGCCAGCAGGTGGCTCTGGACCTGCTGGATCGTGTCCATGGTCACCGACACGACGATCAGCACCGAGGTGCCGCCGAAATAGAACGGGATCGCGAACTGCGAGCGCAGGATCTCGGGCAGCAGGCAGACCAGCGCCAGATACCCCGAGCCCAGCACCAGCACGCGGTTGACCACGTATTCCAGGTGCTCGGCGGTGCGCTGGATGATGTTGTTGAGCGGGACGAGTTCACCGCGAACGCTGAGCGGTGCGGCGTGCGGAGTGGCTGCGACCGGTGTCGGCGCCGG
>CAXICP010000555.1:0-2045 GCA_964022595.1 uncultured Salipiger sp. | reverse complement strand
CCTCTTCGACGTAGGTATCGCCGATCTGCGGGTCTGCCATGTACTGCTTGGCCTGCTTCACGGTCAGCTCGGCCTGGTAGTTTTCCAGCTCTTCGTCTTCGACGACGGTGCGCACGCGGGTGAACTGCGCGCGACCGGTCTTGCGGTCGATCTTGACGCGGATGTCCATCTCGGAGCCGTAGCGCGACTTGGCCGCACGGGCGAGCGACTCTTCCATCGCCTCGATGACCAGACCGGGGTCGATCATCTTTTCGCGCGCGACGGCCTCGGCGGTCTGAAGCAGCTCGAGCTGGTTGGCAGAGGTGATTGCCATGGGTGTCTTACTCCTCGTCGGTGGCCGCGTCGTCGGCCTGAATTTCGTCGAATTGCGTTTCGTCAACCGCTTGCGCCTTGCGGGCGCGCAGCATCTCGCGGATCAGTTCGTCGGTCAGCATCAGCTTGGCGTTGGCCAGCCAGTCGAATTGCAGCCCGATGGTCTGCTCTTCGCCGTTCTCGGTGATGTTCAGCAGCACTTCGCCGCCCTCGACCCCGGCAAGAACCCCCTGCCAGCGCTTGCGGCCGTCCACCAGTTCCTGCGTTTCCAGCCGGACCTCGTAGCCCTCGTAGGTCTCGAAATCCTTGAGCCGCGTCAGCGGGCGGTCAATGCCGGGGCTGCTGACTTCAAGCGTGTAGGCGTCGATCAGCGGGTCCTCGACATCCAGCACCGCGGACACGGCGGTAGAAATGTCGGCGCATTGATCGACCTCGATGCCGCCCTCGGGGCGTTCGGCCATGATCTGCAGCGTCGAGGTCTTGCCGCTCATGAGACGCAGGCGCACAAGTTCGAACCCCATGTCCTCGATGACGGGGGCCACGATTTCGGCAAGGCGTTGGTCGATGGCGGATCTGGCGATCAGGTCGGTCATGTTTCCCCGGGTCCGATTGAGCACAAAAAAACGGGCGCGCGGCCCGTTGGTGTTTCCCGGTGGAGCTTCGGAAAGGCCCGACGCGCCGCTGTTGATGGGCATATACGCGGGCCGCAACGATTCCGCAAGAGGAGAAGCGGCCCGCATCGCCCTAGGCGAACCGACCGGACCGTTCCAGCACCTCGATCTGATAGCCATCCGGGTCCGCGACAAAGAAGAATTTCGCCACCCTTGTCCCGCCCGGCGCGAATTCCACGATCTTGCGCGGGGCAAGCCCGGCGTCGGTGAACCTTGCGTGCTCGGCGTCCAGGTCCGCGACCGACACCGCCAGGTGGCCATAGCCATCGCCAAGGTCATAGGGTTCGCTGCGGTCCTTGTTCACCGTCAGTTCCAGTTCGAACCCGGTTTCGGGGTTCGACATGTAGACCAGCGTGAAATCCGCGAAATCCAGCCGGTCGGCGATCTGCAACCCAAAGGCCGTTTCGTAGAAGGCGACCGAGCGCGCCTCGTCCAGCACCCGGATCATGCTGTGGATCATCTTTGCCATGGCTGTGGCTCCTTTTCTTGGGCGACCCTGCCCGTTATAGGCTTTGCCAGACCCGGATCGCACGAGGAGACACCCATGTCCAACGCCCAGCTTGAAACCGCCATCGAAGCCGCCTGGGAAGGCCGCGACGCCATCACGCCATCCACCGGCGGCGAGACCCGCGAAGCCATCGAAGACACGCTGAACGCGCTGGACAGCGGCAAGCTGCGTGTGGCGGAAAAGCAGGAAGACGGCTCGTGGCACGTGAACCAGTGGGCGAAAAAGGCCGTGCTGCTGGGCTTCCGCATCAAGGACATGGAACAGCAGGAAGGCGGACCGCAAGGCGCGGGCTGGTGGGACAAGGTCGACAGCAAGTTCAAAGGCTGGGGCGACAACCAGTGGAAGGCCGCAGGGTTCCGCGCCGTCCCTAACTGTATCGTGCGCAAATCCGCCTATCTCGCACCCGGCGTGGTGTTGATGCCGTCGTTTGTGAACCTCGGCGCCTATGTCGATGAGGGCACCATGGTCGATACATGGGCCACCGTCGGTTCCTGCGCGCAGATCGGCAAGAACGTCCACCTGTCCGGCGGCGTCGGCATCGGCGGCGTTCTGGA